>DATDHP010000182.1:0-3020 GCA_036521515.1 Vicinamibacterales bacterium | reverse complement strand
GTGCCGCCAACGGCAACCGCCAGTATCAAGACAGTTAAGATGCGCACGCGTGCCATGGCTGACTCAGCTCCCCACTCCAAAAAGTCTTCGGTCTTCAGGTGTTCGGTCTTCGGTCGGTCTGCGGTTCACGGTCTGCGGTCTACGGTGGCAACCAGCTGGCTCCTGCCGAAGACCGAAGACCGAACCGGGCAATCAGCCGCCCGCGATCGCCGCCACGACGGCGCCGATCGCGATGGCTGGCGCGTACGCAAACCGGTTGTTCGCCTGCGGGTCCTCGATCGCGGCGCTGTTCGCGCCGCGGCTCAGCACCAGCCACATCGTTTCGTCGATCGTCCGCCGCAGGCGGCCGCGCAGGGCGGCCACGATGATCGCGATCGCACCGCCGGCGATCGCGGAGTAGAGAAACGCCCAGAGAATGCCTTCCGGGCCGAGCAGCGTGCCGACGGCGGCCAGCAACTTCACATCGCCCGCGCCCGTCGCGCCGATCAGGTAGCCGGGCAGCATCAATGCCAGTCCGGCGGCCCAGCCGGCTATGGCCGCCGACACGCCGAGACGCCCGAGGCCTGCGGCAGCCAGCGCCACGCCCGCCGTCGCCAGCGTCATCGTCAGTGCGTTGGGCACGCGGCGCACGCGGAGATCGATCACGGCGCCGGTCCCGGTCCCGGCGGCGACAATCGCGAGCGCCATCGCATCAGCAGCCATCGTTCACATCCCTACTTGTTGACCTGGCCGAGCCTGTCGGTGACCTTCGTCGTGAAGAAGGCGCCGACGTCTTCGCCGGTCGCCGTCACTGCCGCCACCACGACGAGCGAGATCAGCCCCGCGAGCAGTGCGTACTCGATGAGGTCCTGGCCTTCGTCGTCGTGGGCGAGCGCGCGAATCTGCATGATCAGACCTGCCATCGGTTTCCTCGGCGCGCGCCTCTTGGACGCCTGCCCGCGTCGGTGGCGGAGCCGGAGGACGGAAGCGGTCCGCCCTCCCCCGCCGCTCCGCACGGTCTACTGGTTGGCCGTCACGAGCTTGCCGGTGATCTTCTCGAAGATCCCGTTGACGTTGTCGCCCGCTGTCGTGATGGCGGCGACCGCCACCAGCGAGATCAATCCTGCGAGCAGTGCGTACTCAATCAAGTCCTGGCCTTCGTCGTCGCGCACGAGCGCGCGCATCCGCGTGATCAGAGTTGCCATATGTTCCTCGCCAGCGTCTGTTGGACGCCCAATGACTACTGAATGACCGACCTGGAGGACGAGGAAATCCGACCTCCCCCGCCGCCCCGCACGGTCTACTGGTTGGCCGTAACGAGCTTGCCGGTGATCTTCTCGAAGATCCCGTTGACGTTTTCCCCCGCCGTCGTGATTGCGGCGACCGCCACGAGCGAGATCAATCCCGCGAGCAGCGCGTACTCGATCAAGTCCTGGCCTTCGTCGTCGTGCACCAGCGCACGCATACGCGTCATCATTCGGTTCACCATGTTCGTTTCCTCCGCGCGCCGTTTTGGGACGCGCCATCGCGTGTGTCGATTGCGGTCACGTGTCAGTGCACGACCGCGGGACGTCCGGCTATTGCGCAACGGATGTGCCACGCCGCGCGTGCACCGCGGCGGCGGCGTGACAACCGCGTGTGTTTGCACGCGTTTAGCGCGCCGCGCGTGCAACGCGTCGTCGGCCGGCGCACGCGTCGCACACCCGGTTCGAGCCGCATATTCGTAAACGCAAGTCAGATTTCGTCGCTGAAAGAGCCGTGTGCCGTTCCGGAGCGCGGCTCGTGCCGACCGCGGCAGCCGCGCGCGCCTTTCCCGTGCTCGATTGGAACGCGTGCGATCACGGTTGTAATCCGCGTGCGGATGTCGTGTGCGCGGCGTGCGCGTCAGCGGGACAGCCTGCACATGATGGCTCGTGCTGCGCACACATTCGGACGGGGAATGGCAATTGCCATGGACCGGGTGACCATTCGTGATTCAGCGATTCGTGATTCACGATTGGTGACTCCTGATTCATCGTTGAATCACGAATCACGAATCACGAATCGCGAATGAAAAGACCATGGCTAAAGGGACCTGGCAGAGATTCGGCGACCTGTTGATGTCGGCTGCAGCCGTGGCGATCGTCGTGATCGTCCTGGTGGCCGCTGACGTCCGTGTCCGCGACCAGGCACGGTCGATGGCGACGCATGCGTCGCATTCCACGGTGGGCAGCGCAACCGCGGAGGTGCGCAACGTCAGTTCCGTGCTCTATCTCTCTGCGAAGAACCGCAGCCTGGACCATGGCCCTGTGGTGGTCTTCGTGGCCGTCGCCGCCATTCTCGTGCTCTTCATGGCGAGGAGCTGACGATGCCGCTCATCCTGGCCATCGAGCCCGATCGCCACCAGGCCGCGCAGATCGCGGCGATCGCGCAGGGGCGCATCGGCGCGGAGCTGGTGCTGGCCGACTCAGCGGAGCGCGCGCTCCGGGCGCTCGGAAACCGTGTTCCCGATCTGATCCTCACGCCGCCGCTCCTGTCGCCGCGCGACGACGCGGCCATCACGGATCACTTGCGCGCGCTCGGCACCGTTGCGATGTTCGTGCAGACGCTGACCATCCCTGCGCTGGCCACGGCTGCACCGGCCGTCGGTGCCCGGGCGCGCGGCCTGCTCTCAGCGCTGCGCCGCCAGAAGGCGCCCGCGCCCGCGCCGAACGGGTGCGCGCCAGACATCTTCGCCGACCAGATTGCCGTCTATCTCGAGCGCGCCCTCGAGGCGCGCACGGCACGCGGCGACACCACAGCACCGTCGCCGATCGAGCCCGAAGCCGCCGTGGTTCAGGAACGGGCTCCGGCGGCGTTCGACAGTACGGAGGCGCCGCTCTCCGATGTGGCTTCCGGCGTGAGCTACTCCGATGTGGCTTCCGGCGCGAGCTACTCCGATGTGACTTCCGGCTTCAGCCGGAAGGAGAAGTCCGAGATCGAACCGGAGTGGCCCGCTCGAGTCGAAGCCGCCATTGCGCCCGACGCCGCCGTCCCCGCGGTCGATTTCTGGGAGCCGTGGC
>DATDHP010000181.1:0-3632 GCA_036521515.1 Vicinamibacterales bacterium | reverse complement strand
TTGCGCAGGCGTGACAACGCCTTCGTGTACGCGAGGCCGGTCTTCTGCATGACGATCGCCGCCTTCACGTTCCAGTGCGCCTTCTTGAGGAGCTTGTCTGCCTCCTCGTACTCCAGCCCGGTGACGATATTGACGATGCGGCGGGCGCGGTCCTTGAGCTTCTCGGAACCGGTCTGTACGTCGATCATCAGGTTTCCGTACGTCTTGCCGATGCGGACCATTGCGCCGGTGGTCAGCATGTTGAGCACGAGCTTCGTAGCGGTGCCGGCCTTGAGCCGTGTCGACCCGGCGATGACTTCCGCGCCGACCCCGGGAGCGATGGTCAGGTCCACGAACGTCTGCAGCTCCGTGCCCGGATCGCAGGTGACGAAGATGATGCGGGCCCCGGCCTTGCGCGCGCGCGTCAACGCGCCGCGGACGAACTGCGTCATCCCGCTCGCCGACACGCCGATGACGACGTCCTTCTTCGTGGTCTTGAGCCGCGTGATGGCCCTGGCGCCTTCCTCGTAGTCATCTTCCACGCCTTCCTTCGCCGCGAAGATCGCCTCGCGGCCGCCCGCCATGATCGCCTGCACCAGCTCGGGGTCGGTGCTGAAAGTCGGCGGCATCTCGGCGGATTCGAGGACGCCCAGGCGGCCGCTGGTGCCCGCACCCACGAAGACGACGCGCCCGCCCTTGCGCAGCGCGGCGGAGATCATCTCGACGCCGAGTGCGATCCGTTCACGCTCACGCTGGACCGCCGCCAGCATCTTGCGGTCCTCGCTGATCATGAGCTCGACGATGTCGTCGGCGGTGAGCTTGTCGATGTCGAGTGACGAAGGGTTGATGGCTTCGGTGGGGAGAGATTGCCACTTCGAACGAACGGGCATGCGGGATCCTCGCTACAATTCTACTCACTAGTGTCCTCCAGAACTGGATCCCTCGTGGACGCGTACCTGGCGCATCTCACGGTTGAGCGCCGTCTCGCGGCGAACTCGATCGACGGCTACGCCCGCGACCTCGTCCTGCTGGCGCAGTTCGCGGCCGCGCGGGGCGCTGCGGCCGACGCGCTGGCGCGTCCCGACCTAGAGGCGCTCGTGCGGAGCCTGATGTCCGAGGGGCGATCACCGCGGTCGGTCGCCCGCGCGATCGCCTGCTACCGGGGGTTCTTTCGGTTCCTGGTCCTCGACGGCCGCCTCGCGGTCAGTCCCGCCGACGAACTGCGGCCGCCGCGGGCATGGAAGGTGTTGCCCCGGTACCTGGCCGTGGAGGAAGTCGATCGCCTGATGCAGCAGCCCGACACGGGCACGCCGCGAGGCTTGCGTGACCGTGCGCTCATCGAGTTGCTGTACGCCACCGGGATGCGCGTCTCGGAGCTCGTCGGGCTCCGCCCGGCGGATGTGAACCTCGATGCTTCGTACCTGACCTGCACGGGGAAGGGCGACAAACAGCGGATCGTTCCCATCGGCGACGAGGCCACACGGTGGGTGCGCCAATACCTTCGAGACGCGCGGCCGGCGCTCGTCGGCAAGCGGAAGAGTCCACGCTTGTTCGTCAACGCACGCGGCGGCGGGCCAGGCCTGACACGCGTCGGTTTCTGGAAGATCCTGAAGGCTTACGCCAGACAGGCGGGGCTCTCGACCTCGCTCAGCCCTCACATGCTGCGGCATTCCTTTGCGACGCACCTGCTCGAGCGGGGCGCCGACCTGCGCGCCATCCAGATGATGCTCGGACACGCGGATCTCTCGACGACGCAGATTTACACGCATGTGCTCGAGCAGCGGATGCGCTCGATCTATGACCAGTTCCACCCGCGCGCCTGAGGCGTTTTTCGTGATCACGACACACCGAGGCACCGAGGCACCGAGGAACGCTCTGGGATTCTCGCCTCGGTGTCTCGGTGCCTCGGTGTGTCGTGGTCGTGGCCCTGAAACGCGCCCTGGCCTGGCCGCGTCGTGAAGCGCGTCCTCCTCGTCCTGCTCGTCGCGGCCATTGTGTGGTATCTGGCCCTGCCTCCACGCGCGGCGTCCATGCCACCGGTGCCGGCTGGCCTGATGATGCCTCCGCGTGGCGCCATCCACGTGCATACGCGGCGATCCGACGGCACCGGCACGCCGGAGGCGGTCGCCGCCGCCGCGGAGCGTGCCGGCTTGAGCTTCCTCGTGCTGACCGATCACGGGGACGGGACGCTCCCACCCGAACCGCCGGTCTATCGAGGAGGTGTGCTCTGCATCGATGCGGTCGAGATCAGCACAGACGGCGGTCATGTCCTGGTACTTGGTCTGTCCGAGGCGCCATATCCGCTCGCCGGCGAGCCTCGCGACGTCATCGAGGACGTCGAACGCCTCGGCGGCTTTGCGATCGCGGCTCACCCCGCGTCGGCAAAGCCGGAACTGCGATGGAGCGACTGGTCGCTGCCGATCGGCGGACTCGAATGGCTGAACGCAGACAGCGAATGGCGGGACGAATCGGCCCTGGCGCTCGTACGAGCCTTCTTCACGTATCCAGGCCGCCCGCAGGAATCGCTGGCGAGGCTGCTCGACCGCCCCGGTGATCTCATGAAGCAGTGGGACGCGTTGAGCGCCCGGCGGCGGACTGTCGCAGTAGCTGCCGCCGACGCCCACGCGCGCATCGGGATGCGCAACCTCGGCGAACCGTATGACAGCCGGGCGTTGCTCCCGATTCCGTCGTACGAGGCCAGCTTTCGCACCTTCTCGATCGCACTGCCCGGCGTCGCGCTCACCGGCAACGCAGCGGCCGACGCGAAGGCGGTGTTCGACTCGATCCGGCAGGGACGCGTGTACTCCACGGTCGATGCGCTCGCCGGGCCCGGTGCCCTGTCGCTGGCGGCCGACGGGAAAATGCTGCGTGTCGCGGCGCACGCGCCGCCAGGCGCGTCCATCGTGCTGCTGAGGGATGGCCGGGAGCAGGCAGCCTCGATGGCCGCCGTCCTGGAGCACGACGCCTCGACCGAGCCGGGCGTCTACCGTGTAGAGGTGCGACTGCCGCGCGCACCCGGCTCGCCGCCAGTGCCGTGGATGGTCTCGAACGCACTGTACGTCGGACGTCCAGACAGCGAGAAAGCACCTGCCGCTCCTCGACGACGTCCGATGGAATTCGAGACGGTATACGACGACGGGCCGGCGGCAGACTGGACGGTTGCAACGGGAGCTCGATCGGTCGCCGCCATCGATCGGCTGAAGGCGGTCGAGGGAACGCAGATTGGTTTCCGCTTCGGCCTGGGCGGCGCGCGGTCCGAGAGTCCCTTCGCCGCCCTGGTGATGCCCGCCGGTGCCCGAATCGCAAAGTACGAACGGCTCCTCTTCACAGCACGCGCGAGCCGGCCGATGCGCGTGTCTGTCCAGTTGCAGGCTGCGGGTGGCGCCGAGGGGCAGCGGTGGCACCGGTCGGTATACCTGGACCAGACACCTCGCGAGGTGACGATTGCCTTCGACGACATGGCGCCGCGGGGCGTCACGCCTACGCCGCGTCCTGTCCTCGGCGACGTGCAGTCTGTCCTTTTTGTCGTCGACACCGTGAACGCCGATACGGGGACGAACGGGCAGTTCATCATTGATGACGTCAGGTACGCACGCTAGACTCTTAGCATTCGTGATTCGTTGATTCGTGATTCGTGATTGCGGAATGGGTGT
>DATDHP010000180.1:0-9303 GCA_036521515.1 Vicinamibacterales bacterium | reverse complement strand
TAAAGCCGGTCGAGACCGAAGACCCGAAGCCCTCCGTGCCCAGCACGGACGCGGCGGCGCCTGCCTCAACGACCGCCTGAGGCGGGCGGCGTCTCCCCTCGGGCGCTGGCCATGTTGTTCAGCGAATCGGTCGCCCGGATGATTACTCCGCGGGCGGCCTCTTCGCCTTCCAGCACTAGCTCGAACTGCTCGGCGCGCGAATCCGCGATGCCATCCCGGGGATACACAGTCTGCCAGCGATCGCCGTCGAGCGAGTACTCCGCTTTCTGCACCGCGGAATGCTCGTCGCGCACGTCGAACGCGATCACCGCGCGAGGTCCGTCGCGGCGCACGCTCGTGACGGCGACCGTCGGAGGTATGTTGTCGATCTCGAACGTGGTGCTCTCCAGCGCGCCCGTCAGCGCGGTCGCCGGGGAGTTGGCCGGCGAATCGGAAGCAACCACCTGTACAACGTAACGGCCGTTCGGGACCGACGTCGTGTCCCACACCAGGATGGCGTCCGGCAGCCCGCGCTTCAACGCCTTCCACGCCGTCTCGCCCTCCCGGCGGTACTGCACGTCGAAGCTCAACTGGTCGCGATTCTCGTCTTCGGCGCGCCACACGAAGGTGAGCAGCCCTCTCTGGTAGGTGCGGCGGCCCAGGTTGGGTGAACCGCTCGGCGACGGACCTCCGCCGGGGGACACCTGCGCCGCGGCGCGCCGGTCGGGCGTGTCGCCATCGAAGCCCGCAATCTCCGGATCGGTGGGGAATGGACGCTGAAACACCGTGCCCGCCGGGTGAATCGTGATCGACACGACGCGCGGGCGCAGGTTGCGCGGCAGGTACGCGGCGGTGACCGACGTCAACAGCGGCGTCTCGGCCGCAGTCCCCGCCAGCACTGCGCGCCACTGCAGGTACCGCGCGCGCGGGCTCGTGATCGGGCTCCCCTCCTGCGTCGTGTACACCGGGCTCCAGTTGCTCCATGTCTCGTCGGGCGTGCGGGTGTTGCCCGAACGTGTGGAGATTTCCACGCGCGTGCCGGACGGCGCCTGCGACTCCCACTTGATCGCCCCCCACGTCGCGACGGTTGTGGCATCGCGCACGTCGGACGTGTAGGTGCCGCGGTCCGACCGCGTCGGTGAGAGGCGGAACACTTTACCCGGGTTGGACGTGGCGAAGAGGACGCGGCCCATGCGGTCGGTCAGCATGGTCGTCACCTGCTGGGCGTTGGCGCGCGCGATGAGCGTCGGCTGCAGCGGGTCGCCGGCGAGGCGGAAGATCTTCCCCTCGTTGCCGGTCGACAGCAGGATGGTGCCGCCGCTCTCGAACGCGACGTCGTACGGTGAGTCCTCGCGCGATTCCCACACGACGTCCCACCCGCCGTCAGGCATGATCCGGTAGAGCGCGCCGGTCGCGGGTCCCTGGTTCGCGCGTGCCGGCTGCGCGCTCGTGGTCACGGCAGCCGTGTCGGCCACGACCGCGATGCCGGTGATCTCAGTGGACACCGACACCGTGGGCTGCGGCGACGCCGGCGGCGGTTCAGGACGCGGCGCTGGAGACGGGCTCGACGCGGGCCGGCCGCTCATTGCCGCGGCGTAGATCGCTCCGTTGGCATCCAGGCGAAGAGTACGGATCTCGTTGTACGGCGAGTCGAGCAGAACAAACGGCTTACCCGACGCGTCGATCTGGAAAAGCCGCCCCGGAGATTCGGTGCCGACGAGGAGACGGCCTTCCCGATCGAAAGCGAGCGACATGGCATGCGTCGCCTTCGTCTCGTAGAACGGAGCGCCCTTCCCGTCTGGCGTGACCTTGTAGATGACACCCTTGTCGCCCGTCGCCACGAAGACGTCGTTCGTGCGATCCACGGCGAGGCTCCAGATGTACCGATCGGCGGGATCGAACAGCACGCTGCTGCTGCCGTTCGCGTCCACTTTGTATACCTTGCCGTCCGGGGATGTCCCGACGTAGAGGGTTCCGCCGGGCGCAACGGCGACGGCGTGCACCTCCAGTTCTTCGGCGTCGAAGAACACCGTGCCCTTGCCGGCGGGATCGATCTTGTAGACCTGCCCCTCGTTCCCGCTGCCCACGTAGACGGATCCATCCGGCCCCGCGACCATTGCCCACAGGAATGGTGCGGCCGACTCATGGACTGGCGTGGCGGTCGGCCCGAGCGACAGGCGCCCGTAGGAGTCGATTGATAGATTCTCGACCTCGCCGCGGAGGAATTCCGCCTCGGTCGAGACTTGCCAGAACGTCGGCACCGCCGCATGGAGGACGCCCGCGAAGAGGCAGGCACCCACGACTGCGATGAGGGTTCGCAGAGAAAGCTTGGGCATGATGTTCAATCTAGAAGTGTTGTGCATGATGACGACACACCGAGGCGTTGAGGCACCGAGATGAATTGATCAACGCCCTCAGGGCCTCGGTGCCTCGGTGTGACGTGACCATCCGAAAATGCGTGTCGTCGAGTTATTCCTCGAGCGGCAGCGTCAGCGTGCGCGACCCGGTTACCGCGTGCTCGGTCGTGATCTCCCACTCGCCGAGCAGCGCGCTCTGGAGCGGGCTGAAGCTCCCGCCGTTCCGATCGGACTCCATCACGGCCAGGACGGATGGCGGAAGGGCCGCCAGCGACTCTCCCTTCACCACGGCGCCGCCATCGCGATTGAGGAGGCGGACGTACAGGCGATTGTTCTTGCGGGCGCTGTTGAGCACCCGCATCATCTGCGGCAGACCGCGCGACTGCAGCGGCTGAATCTGCAGCTCGCGCGCCTCGAATTGCGAGAGGCGGGTGGCGTCGGCCACCATGATCGACACGGCGCCACTCGCGTTGGGCGGAATGTCCACCGGCACGGTGCGCGTGATCCCCTCTCCGCGATACGTGCGCAGCAGCACCTTGAGGTCGACCTTCGTGCCCGGCTTCACGCGCGTGCTGTCAACCCAGACGCGCTCGAGCGTCGCGCTGCGCGGCTGCTCGCTCGCGTCGATTTCCAGGTTCAGCCCCTCCAGCTCGACGTCCTCGAATGCGTTCCGCAGGATGAAGTTGATCGGGCCGACCACGTACGCCGCCGCGCCCGCGGATGCCGAGTCGCCGGTGAAGAGATCCTCGAACGAAAGCATCCCGCGCCCCTTCACCGCGGCCGTTCCGCGCACCACGTAGCTGGCGGCGCCAGTCTGGCGCTCGTAGGAGGTCACCGTGTTGAGGATCGACACGTATGCCAGCAGCGGGGTGAACAGCTGGTCGTTCACCATCGCCATGGTGAACGTCTTCTTGGTGCCGCGCTCGGAGGTCAGCGTCAGCTTGATCGGAATCAGCTGCGGCCCGTCGCCGAGCGTGCCGGCGATCGTGGTAAAGCGGTCCTGCTGCACGGTCCCGATGACCTCGCCCGTGCTCGCGATTTTCATGGAGCTCTGGAGGCTGGGCAGCAATGTGTGCACGTAAGCGCGCGTCATCGGGAACTGCGTCGGTCCGAGGTTATAGAAGGGATGACCAAACGCGTACACGCGGTTGCCGTCCACGTCGGTGACGGTGCCGGTTGCGCCGAGCTCGAGGTCGCCGCTCATCAGCGCCACGCCGACCGGATCGCCAGGTCTCAGTGGCGGCGCCGTCCGTCCCTGGCTCGGGGGAGACTGCATCGCGCCCGCCATGACCGGCATGAACCCCTGATCGCGGAAGCCCGCGGCGACGGGATCGATCACCGAGGCATCGAAACCTCCGAACGTCAACGGCGTCGCAATCGGTCGCAGCATCGTCCCGATACCAGGGTTGACGGTGCCGTCACCGAGGACGCGGATGTCGTTGGGGCTGTCGGCAAAGGGCCGGATCCAGGAAAACGCCTGCCGCAGCGACGTGCGCAGCCCTTCGGGTGTGAGCGGCATCGGCAGCTCCACGCGGGCCGCCTGTCGCCGAGGTCCGGGAATCGTGGCGGCGTCGATCATCTCCTCGATCGGCGTGATGCCCGCAATCGGTTCCTTGGAGAACGCCCCGAGCGAGTACGAAACCGCGCCAACGAGCCGCCCGTCGATGTAGACCGGGCTGCCGCTCATCCCGGCGATGACTCCGGTGTGGGCGAGCGGCCCGCCTTCGAGCTTCGCAAGAATCAGGTTGCGGCGCGTGCCGATCACGTTCCTCAGGACACCGACGATGTGGACCTTGAATTCGTCGAGGCGATCGCCTTCGAAGACCGTCCGGCCCGTGGCCACCATCCCGGGGCGCAGCTCGTCCACAGGAAAGAAGCGGGATTGGGCCGGGAGACCGGCCGCCAGAAACACGAAAAGCGCAAAAAGGACAGCAAAGCTGCGGGTCAACATATGTGACGCTACTCATGGGGTCCGGCTGAGGCGCGGACCTCGCTGTTTACAATGTCGGCGCAAGCCCCAAGATACGGGTAAACCCCTGAAACTTCAAGCGTGTACAGGGATTTTCGGTTGACAGGCCCCCGGAGGGTAGGGTACCGTTCGAACTGTCGTTTCACGCTGATGCGCCATTCGTTTAGCTTCTTCGTGCGTCCCGCCTTCGCCAGCTACTGGTGGTGGTACGGGACCGCGAACTGAAGGGGCGGCTGCCAGGCGAAACGCAAAGTTAGAACTCAGCAGATTCCAGCGCCTCTTCAGCCGCTCGGTTGAAGAGGCGCTTTTGTTTTATGCGCTCTCCGGTGCTCTGCGAGACCGTCACCGGCCGGACGATGGCCGAGCTGCTTGCCGCCCGCGATAGAGCGGTCACGGGCGATATGGTCGAGTTGCGCCTGGACGGGGTAGCCGACCTCGACGTGGCACGCGCCCTCGCCGGGCGGAACAGGCCCGCAATCGTGACGTGCCGCCCCACGTGGGAGGGAGGGCATTTCGAGGCGAGTGAGAACCAGCGGCGCGTGATTCTGGCCCGGGCGCTGGACGGTGGGGCCGAATACATCGACGTCGAGTGGCGCGCGGGCTTCACGGAGCTCATTGCCCAGGCGCCAGCGCGCGTGGTCGTGTCGTCGCACGACTTTGCCGGGGTTCCTACCGATCTCGAGAGCCGTGTGCGTGCGATGCGCCAGACCGGCGCAGCCGTCATCAAGATCGCGGTGACCGCCGCGCGCCTGACGGACACGCTGCCGCTCATCGGGATTGGCCGCGCCGGCGGCGCCGTGGTGATCGGCATGGGCGCCGCGGGGCTCCCGACACGGCTGCTGGCCGCGCATTTCGGCTCGCAATGGACCTACGCCGGGAACGCGGTCGCGCCGGGGCAAATTCCCGCCGAAGAGATGGCCGGGCGCTACCGCTTCCGGAGCGTGGGGCGCGAGACGAGAGTGTTTGGCGTGGTCAGCGGGAATGCGATGCATTCGCTGTCACCGACACTCCACAACGCGGCCTTCGCGGCCGCGGACCTCGACGCCGTGTATGTTCCGTTCCAGGCCGCGCACTTCGACGATTTCCTGGCGTTCGCGGATGCGCTCGGAGTGGAGGGGGCGAGCGTGACAATCCCGTTCAAGCTCGACGCGCTGCACGCGGCGCACGGAGCCGACGACCTGACGCGCACGGTCGGGGCGGCCAACACGGTGCGACGCCGCCATGACGCGTGGGAGGCGACCAACACGGACGTCGCCGGATTTCTCGAGCCGCTCGAGGCGATCCTGCCCGGCACGCTGGAGGGCGCGCGTGCGGCGGTGCTTGGAGCGGGCGGCGCCGCGCGCGCGGTAGTCGTCGCGCTCACGTCGCGCAAGGCCCAGGTCACCGTCCATGCGAGACGACTGGAGCAGGCGCAGGAAGTGGCCGTGCTCGGGGCGAGCGCGGCGCTGCTCCCGCCGGCGCCCGGATCGTGGGACGTACTCGTCAACACGACCCCGGTTGGTGGCGCGGCGTCGCGAACCGAATCGCCGTTGCCGCACGGGCCATTCACCGGCCGGGTTGTCTACGACCTCACGTACGGTCCGGGCGAGTCGCGGCTGGTTCGCGAGGCGCGCGCGGCCGGCTGTCTCGCGCTCGACGGCCTGCCGATGCTCATCGCGCAGGCCGAGCACCAGTTCGAATGGTGGACCGGACAGCGCGCGGCGCCAAGCGTCATGGCCGCGGCGGCTGGGAGTCGGCAGTGGGCGGTCGGCAGTGGGCAATCGTAGGGGCCCGCGTCAACTCCCAATTCCCGACTCCCGATTCCCAATCGGAAATTGGCAGTTGTGAGGATCTTTGGGAGCTGGGAGCTGGCAGTCGGGTGTTGAAGTCGGGAGTTGCGTGAATGCATTTGACGACGTTCGAGGAATTCAGGGAGCTGGCGCAGCGGGGCACGTTCGTGCCCGTCTACAAGGAGATCGTGGCGGATCTGCTGACGCCGGTCTCAGCCTTTCTCAAGATTGCCGAGCACTCGGACTATGCCTTCCTGCTGGAATCGGTCGAGGGCGGCGAGCAGATCGCCCGCTATTCGTTCCTCGGGAAGGATCCGTTCCTGATTCTCCGCTCGCGCGCAGGCAGGACGATCGTCGATCGGGCCGGCCAGACCTCCGAGTCCGCTCAGCCGTTCATCGCCACGCTGCGCGAGCTGATGGCGGGCTTCCATTCGCCGTTCGTGCCCGGACTGCCGCGCTTCACCGGCGGCGCCGTCGGATACCTCGGCTACGACGCCGCGGCGTGGTTCGAGCCCGTGACGCTCCAGGACGGCGCCGAGCCCGAGGACGAAGCGGGCTTCATGCTGTTCGACACGGTGCTCGCCTTCGATCACGTGCGCCATCGCATCCTCGTCATCGCCAACGCGCGCATCACCGGCGACGAGGATCTCGAATCGCTCTACCAGTTCGCGCGCGCGAAGATTGATTTCGTCGAACGCGAGCTCGAGCGGCCGCTGTCGAAGACACCGCATGCCGGTGCGGCTCCGGTCGAGGTGACATCCAACGTCTCGCGTGACGAATTCGAGTCGATGGTCCGCGCGGCGAAGGAGCATATCGCCGCCGGAGACATCTACCAGGTGGTGCTGTCGCAACGCTTCGAAACGCCGCTGGCCGCGGATCCCTTTACGGTGTATCGCGCCCTGCGGCACGTGAACCCGTCGCCGTACATGTATTTCCTTCGCATCGGCGACCGCTCGATCGTCGGCTCGTCGCCCGAGATGCTCGTGCGCGTCGAGGGCCGCAACGTCCAGACGCACCCGATCGCCGGCACGCGCCCGCGCGGGCGGAACGAAGAGGAAGACATGCGGCTGGCGGAAGAGCTCAAGCGCAACGAAAAGGAACGCGCCGAGCACGTCATGCTCGTCGATCTCGGGCGGAACGACGTCGGGCGCGTGTCCGCGTACGGCTCGGTGAAGGTGCCGCGCTACATGGCGCTCGAGCGCTACTCGCACGTGATGCACCTCGTGTCGGTCGTCGAGGGCAAGTTGTCAGAGGATCACGATCGGCTCGATGCGCTCGTCGCGTGCTTCCCGGCGGGCACCGTGTCCGGCGCCCCCAAGGTGCGCGCGATGGAGATCATCTCGGATCTCGAGAACAGGCGTCGCGGCGTGTATGCCGGCGCCGTGGGCTACCTCGACTTCGCGGGCAACCTGGATTTCTGCATCACGATTCGCACGGTGCAAATCGAGAAGGGGCACGCGTACGTGCAGGCAGGTGCCGGGATCGTGGCGGACTCGAACCCGGCGGCGGAGTACGAAGAGACCCGCGACAAGGCGCGGGCCGTGATCAAGGCGCTGGAGATGGCACAGGCGGGGCTGTGAGGAAGCCGGCAGCGGGCAGCCGGCAGCGGGCGGTTCTTCCGGCTAAAGCCGGAAGCCACAGGTGCTCGGACGGGTTGTGGCTTCCGCCGTCAGGCGGAAGGAGCGCACTGCCAGCTGCCGGCCGCCGGCTGCGGGCTGCAGGCTACTGCGATGGTCCTAGTCATCGACAACTACGACTCGTTCACCTACAACCTCGTCCAGTACCTCGGCGAGCTCGGCGCGGAGATCCGCGTCCGGCGCAATGACGAGGTCACTGTGGGAGAGGTCGAGGCGATGCAGCCGGCGCAGATCCTGATCTCGCCCGGCCCCGGCCGCCCGGAGGACGCCGGGGTGTCGATGGACGTCATCCGCCGGTTCGGGCCGACGACGCCGCTGCTCGGCGTGTGCCTCGGTCATCAGGCGATTGGCACCGTGTACGGCGGGACCGTGTGCCGCGCGTCGGTGCCCATGCACGGCAAGACTTCGATCATCGTCCACGACGGCAAGGGCGTGTTCAGCGGCATCACGGCGCCGATCCAGGCGGGCCGCTACCACTCGCTCATCATCGCGAGCGACAGCGTGCCCGCCGAGCTCGAGGTGGCGGCGCGCACGAAGGAAGATGGCACGATCATGGCGGTGCGGCACCGCAGGTATCCGGTGCACGGAGTGCAGTTTCATCCCGAGTCGGTGCTGACCGACGAGGGCAGGCGCATTCTGCGAAACTTTCTGGATTTCTGAGCCGTGGTGATCTTTACCGCACTGATCGAGAAGCTCGTGCGCCACGAGGATCTGACTTCTGACGAGGCCGCGGCGGTGATGCGCGAGGTGATGGAAGGGCGCGCCCCGTCGAGCTCGCTGGCCGCGCTGCTGGCTGCGCTCGCGATGAAAGGGGAGCGTCCTGCGGAAATCGTCGGGTTCGCCCGCACGATGCGCGAGCAGGCGGTGAAGCTGTCGGCGCCCGCGGGTGACGTCTTCGACACGTGCGGCACCGGCGGCGACCGGTCCGGGACGTTCAACATCTCCTCGGCCGCGGCGCTCGTCGTCGCGGCATGCGGCGTGACAGTGGCGAAGCACGGCAACCGGTCCGTGTCGAGCCAGTGCGGCAGCGCCGACGTCTTCGAGGCGCTGGGCGTCCATATCACGGCGTCGCCGGCCATCGTGGAGCGCACGCTGCACGACGCGAACATCGCGTTCTTCTTCGCCCCGACCTTTCATCCGTCGATGAAGCATGCGGCACAGACGCGGCGCGAGCTGGGGATCAGGACGGCGTTCAACCTGCTCGGGCCGCTGACCAACCCCGCGGGGGCACGCCGGCAACTCGTGGGCGTCCCCAGGTCCGAGCTGACGGAGCTGCTGTCGCGCGCGCTGCTCCTGCTCGGATCGCAGCGGGCGTGGGTCGTGCACGGCGCGGACGGGATCGACGAGCTGTCGACCACCGGCCACACGAAAGTCTCGGAGTGCCGCGACGGGACGGTGAACACCTTCTACGTGCACCCGGCGGACTTCGGGCTCGCCAAGGCGGACCCGGCGGACCTCAAGGGCGGCGATGCCACGACGAACGCGGCCATCATCCGCGCGGTCCTCGACGGGCGAGGCGGCCCGCCGCGCGACATCGTGCTGTTGAACGCCGGCGCCGCACTGTTCGTGGCGGGGCGCGTGACAATGGTGCG
>DATDHP010000179.1:0-1650 GCA_036521515.1 Vicinamibacterales bacterium | reverse complement strand
CTATTACGGTGGGCATCGGCCGGGAGCGGGACTGTTCGGCGAGAGCCTCGTGGCCGTGGAGTTGAAGACAGGCAGGCGTCGCTGGCACTACCAGCTGGTGCACCACGGCATCTGGGATTTCGACATCCCGTCTCCGCCAATTCTGATCGACATCGTGGTGAACGGCAAGCCGATCAAGGCGGTTGCGCAACCCACGAAGCAGGCGTGGCTGTACGTCTTCGACCGTGCGACCGGGCAGCCGCTATGGCCCATCGAGGAGCGCGCCGTCGAGCCGTCCAACGTGCCTGGCGAGAAAGCGCACCCCACGCAGCCATTCGTGACGAAGCCGCCGGCCTACGATCGCCAGGGCTTCTCGCTCGACGATCTGATCGACTGGACGCCGGAGCTCAAGGCCGAGGCCGTGAAGCTGGTGTCGAAGTACAAGATCGGGCCGCTGTTCACGCCGCCGGTCGTGAGCCGGTGGGAAGGACCGCTCGGCACGATCATGCTGCCTTCGACCGGAGGTGGCGCCAACTGGCCTGGAGGCGCGTTCGATCCAGAGACGAAGATGCTCTACGTGCACTCGACCACGACACCGGCCGTGCTGGGTCTGGTCGAGTCCGACGGCAAGAGGTCCGACATGGCGTTCATCCGCGGCACCGCGCCTGACCCGACCGCCCGTGCAGCCGCAGCCGCGACGACAGCAGCGGCGGCGCCGGGCGGCGAAGGGGCAGGGCCCGCCCTGAGCGTCCAGGGACTGCCGATCATCAAGCCGCCCTACGGCCGCATCACGGCGTTCGACATGAACCGTGGTGACATCGTGTGGCAGGTCGCGCACGGCGAGACGCCCGACAATATTCGCAATCACCCGGCGCTGAAGGGAGTTACGATCCCGCGCACGGGGCGCCCGGGCCGAATCGGCATGGTGGTCACCAAGACGTTGGTCGTCTCAGGCGAACCGGGCTTCTTCACGACGCCGAACGGACAGCGCGGCGCGATGCTGCGAGCCTACAACAAGGCGACCGGTGTGGAGGTCGGGTCCCTCTACATGCCGGCGCCGCAGACGGGATCGCCGATGACCTACATGCTGGGCGGAAAGCAGTACTTCGTCGTCGCGGTCGCCGGCGCGAACTACAGCGCAGAGTTGCTGGCGTTCCGCCTGCCGAACGAGAAGTAGAAATCTCCGATCTTCCGGCTGAAGCCGGAAGCCACATGTGATTGTGTGGCTGTGGCTTCCGCCTTTGTGGCTTCCGCCTTTAGGCGGAAGATCGGCCCACGGGAGAACTTGCAGATGAAGACTGTCGCCGTCGCGTTGTTGCTCGTATTGACAGGCCTCGTGCTCAGCGCGGCGGATCGTCCCCCGGTCAACGGACGCAACGCGGGTGTGTCGGCGGGTCATCCGCTGACGACCGCGGCCGCCTTCGAGACGCTGATCAAAGGGGGGAACGCGTTCGACGCCGGTGTCGCCGCGCTCCTCGTCGGCGGCGTGGTCGAGCAGGATCTCTACAGCCTCGGCGGCGAAGCGCTCGTGCTCGTGTACCCGCAGCGCGAGCGCAAGGTCACGTCGATTGTCGGGCAGGGGTGGGCCCCGAAGGGAGCGACGATCGAGTACTACACCCGGCGCGGCAAGACGCTGGACGGCGCCGGGCTCGATCCCGCGGTGATCCCGGG
>DATDHP010000178.1:0-24095 GCA_036521515.1 Vicinamibacterales bacterium | reverse complement strand
TCACCTCGTCGGGTTCTATCGGACCTATTTCCGACCGTTCGACGGGGGTGAGCCGCAGTTCACGCCCCGCGAGCAAGAGGAACAGAAGAAGCTGGGGGAGCGGGTGCTGGAAGTGCTGCGGGAGACGGGCGTCGAGATCATTGCCGAAGACCTGGGCACCGTCCCCGACTTCGTCCGCGAGTCGCTGGCCCGTCTCGAGGTGCCGGGTTACAAGGTGTTCCGCTGGGAGCGCAAATGGCTCCACGTCGGGCAGCCATTTCGCGATCCATTGGAGTACCCGGCTGTGTCCGTGGCGACCTCGGGCACGCACGACACCGAGCCGATGGCGATCTGGTGGGAAAACGCCCCGATGGAGGAGCGGCAGGCGGTGCTCGCGATCCCGTCGCTCCGCGGACGGCTCTCCGACGAGGATCTCGCGGGCGCGCGCGACGGCCCGGAGCTCCCGCATGCCGTCCATGAGGCTTTGCTCGAAACCCTTTACGCGTCGGGGGCGAACATCCTGATCCTGCCTCTCCAGGACGTGTTCGGCTGGCGCGACCGCATCAACCAGCCGGCCACCGTCGGGAACGACAACTGGACATGGCGCCTGCCCTGGCCGGTGGACCGCATCTCCACCGAGCCGCGCGCCATGGCCGTCGCGAATCAGCTCCACGAGTGGTCGCGGAGACACGGAAGATAAAGTGGAAAAGTGGACAAGTAAGTGCAGAGTGCAGCGAGACAACGGCACGTATGACCTACGTGTCCACTTCTCTACGTGTCTTGCCGATTGGCGATCTTCGCCCACGTATCTTTGAGCGTGACGGTCCGGTTGAAGACCGGTGCGCCGGGCGCGCTGTCGAGGTCCACGCAGAAATATCCCTGCCGCTCGAACTGGTAGCGCGTTCCGGGGTCCGCCGATGCCACGGACGGCTCGATCTTGCACCCGGCCAGCGGTTGCAGCGAGTCCGCATTCAGATCGGCGAGCGCGTCGCGGCCCCCTTCTCCCGGATCCGGCGAGAAGAACAGGCGATCGTAGAGGCGTACCTCCGCGTCCCGTGCATGCGCCGCCGATACCCAGTGCAACGTCCCCTTCACCCGCCTCGTCGCGGTCGCGCCGTTGAGCGACCCGGGATCGTACGTGCAGCGCAGCTCGGTGATGTTCCCCGACCCGTCCTTCACGACGCGCTCGCACTTGAGAATATAGGCATACCGCAACCGCACTTCGGCGCCGGGCGACAGGCGGAAGAACTTCTTCGGCGGACTCTCCATGAAATCGTCGCGCTCGATGTACAGCTCGCGAGAGAAGGGTACGCGCCGCATGCCGGCGGACGGGTCTTCCGGGTTGTTGACGGCCTCGACCTCCTCGACCCGTCCTTCGGGGAAGTTCTCGATCACGACCTTCAACGGCCGCAGGACCGCCATCGCCCGCAGCGCGCGTTTGTTCAGATCCTCTCGCACCGTGTGCTCGAGGAGCGCGACGTCGATGACATTCTCCTTCTTCGCGACGCCGATTCGGGAGCAGAAGTCCCGGATCGCCTCCGGCGTGAACCCGCGCCGGCGAATCCCGGCGAGCGTCGGCATCCGCGGGTCGTCCCAGCCGTTCACGTAGCGCTGCTCCACCAGGGCGAGCAGCTTCCGCTTGCTCATCACGGTGTAGTTCAGGTTCAGCCGCGCGAACTCGATCTGCTGCGGCCGCGAGCGGAACGGAGCGCCCGAGCGCCTGAGCGTGTCGATGATCCAGTCGTAGAGCGGCCGGTGATCTTCGAACTCCAGCGTGCAGAGCGAGTGCGTGATGCCTTCGAGCGCGTCCGATATCGGGTGGGCGTAGTCGTAGGTGGGATAGATGCACCACGCGTCCTGCGTCCGGTGGTGCGTGGCGTGCCGGATCCGGTAGAGAATCGGGTCGCGCATGTTGATGTTGGGCGACGCCATGTCGATCTTCGCCCGCAGCACGTGCGCGCCGTCCTCGAAGTCGCTGCCCCGCATGCGACGGAACAGGTCGAGGTTCTCGTCGACCGGCCGGTGACGATACGGGCTGTTCCTGCCCGGCTCGGTCAGCGTACCGCGATACCGGCGAATCTCGTCGGCCGACAGGCTGTCCGCGTATGCGTGACCGTCCCGGATCAACTGCTCGGCGAGCTGGTAGAGCTGCTCGAAATAGTCCGAGGCGTAGAACATCCGGTCGGCCCAGTCGAAGCCGAGCCAGCGCACGTCGGCCTGGATCGACTCGACATACTCGACGTCTTCCTTCTCGGGATTGGTGTCGTCGAACCGCAGGTTGCAGATGCCGCCGAATTCGACCGCGACGCCGAAGTTCAGACAAATCGACTTGGCGTGGCCGATGTGCAGGTAGCCGTTCGGCTCCGGCGGAAAACGGGTGTGCACCCGGCCGCCGTGTTTCCCGGCGCGCAGATCCTCGGTGACGATTTCCCGGATGAAGTCCAGCGACTGGACCGGTTCGACCGTGGGGGCGTTGTCGGACATCCGGCTAAATCTTAAAGCCTCCAACTCCCAAGTCCCAACTCCCACACCAGCCGGCTGAAGCCGGCCCCTGCGAGTGCGGATGTATGCACGGCGAGCGTGTCCGTGAAGCGTCCGTACGGAGGGGCCGGCTTCAGCCGGCCCGAATCGGGAGTCGGCTCAAGAATCAGAGCGGGAGCTGGGAGTCGAGCTCAGGCTCGTCCGCGGTGGCCGACTCGGGAAGCCCCATCAAATTGGCTTGCCGCAGGACGCGGGGAATCGCGTCGATCGGTTCGAGCGGAGGCAGGTCTCCAGCGGTCGTCACGTTCAAATCCTTGAGCTTGCGTGCGCTCACCGCCACGCGCGTTTCGAACGAGCCCGCCGCCCTGTTGTACGCCTGCACGGCGCCATCGAGCTTCTTCCGCACGTCGTCGAAGTGCTCGATGAAGGTGGCCAGCCGCTCGTAGAGCTCCTTCCCGAGCTGCGCGACCTCGCGGTAGTTCTCGGTCAGCGCTTCCTGGCGCCACGAGTGGGCGACCGTCGTCAGCAGCGCGATCAGCGTGATAGGGCTGGCCAGCAGGACCTGCTGCCGCAGGCCGTGCTCGATGAGCGTCAGGTCATGTTGCAGCGCGGCGCTGAAGAGCGTCTCGCCCGGAAGGAACATCACCACCATTTCAGGCGAGTTGCCAAGCTGGTCCCAATAGGCTTTGCTGCCGAGCTTGTCCATGTGATCGCGCACCTGGCGTGCATGCGCCTGCAGGCTCACAGCGCGCGCCTCGTCATCCTGCGTCTCCTGGGCGTCGAGAAAGGCCTCGAGCGGCGCCTTGGCGTCCACCACGATCTGCTTCGCCCCGGGGAGGTGAACGACGAGATCCGGGCGCATACGGCCGTTGTCGGTGTAGAGCCCCGGCTGTTCGTCGAAGTCGCAGCGCTGCAGCATGCCGGCGATCTCGACGACGCGGCGAAGCTGCATCTCGCCCCATCGCCCTCGCACGGCGGGCGCGTGCAGCGCCCGTGACAGCCTGTTGGCCGACGAGCCGAGCGCCATCACCTGCTCGGTGAGCTTCGAATACGCCACGACGCGGTCCCGCTCCGCCTCGCTGAGACGCAAGTCCACTTTCTTCAGCGTCTCTGAAATCGGCTGGTGATACTGCTCGAAGGAGCTCTTGGCGAGGTCGAGGAACGAGGCGCGATTGTCCTTGAGGGCGTCGGCCGCCAGCGACTGGAACGTCTCGCGCAGCTTCCGGTCGGACGCTTCGAGCCACTGGTTGTCGCGCGCCAGCGCGGCATGCTCGGCGCGGGCGGCGATGAGCTGTTCGTGGCGCTGGGCGAGTTCGATCTGCAGTGCCGCTGCCTGGCGGCGGGCCATCAGCGCGATGACGCTGGCGGCCGACACGACAGCGGCCGCCGCCATCAATGCCCAAGGCTCAAGGGTCAACAAGACTCAATGCCCAATGCTAAATGCCCAATGCCCAATGCTCCAGGCTCAATTTTGCGTTTAGCATTTAGCATTTTGCATTATTGCGTGGCATTCGGGCGCAGATTTCTCGCTCGCGGGAGCGCCTTGCGCGGCAGCAGCGTGTCCCTGTTCGCCGCGTGGTACACGAATGACGCGATGATGACCGAGTTCTTCATCAGGTCTTCGGCCTGGATCCGGTCATACAGGTCCATGTTCGTGTGGTGCGAGTGCGTCCCGTACTCGACAGGATCCTGGATGAACTGGAACCCGGGCAGCCCGACCTCGTCGAATGCCACGTGATCGGTCGCGCCGGTGTTCCGGATCGTCAGCGTGGTCATGCCCAGGTTGCGCAGCGGCTCCATCCAGGCGGCGAAAACCGGACGCACCGCCTCGTTGCCCTGGAGGTACACGCCGCGGATGGCACCGGTGCCGTTGTCCATGTTGAAGTAGCCCGAGAGCCGGCTGTGGCCCGGCTTGAGCTGCATCGATTCCGGGTCGCCGAATTGCTGCTTCACGTATTCGCGCGAACCGAGCAACCCCTGCTCCTCACCGGTCCAGAGCGCAAGACGCACCGTCCGCCGCATGCGTACCCCCGAGGCGCGCAGGATCCTCACGGCTTCCATCGTCGCCGCTACACCGGCGGCGTTGTCGGTGGCGCCGGTGCCGGCGTGCCACGAGTCGAAGTGCGCGCCGAGCATCACGATCTCCTCGCTGCGATCGGTGCCCTGGATCTCAGCGACGATGTTGAACGAGTCGACGGTGTCGTCCACGAACCGGTTCTGCACGTTCAGCTCGATCGTGACCGGCACCTGCTTCTGGAGGAGGCGCACGATCCGGTTGTAATGCTCGCTGGCGATCATCAGCTGCGGAATCGTCAGCGGCTCTTTGGCGTCGCGGTACTGGCGCGGGGCGTTGGTGACGAGGATCGCGCCGTGGTCGTTGCGCCCGCTGCCCGGCTCGATCATCGCGGCGACGCCCTCGCGCGCGAAGAACTGGGCACGCCTCAGCGGGAAGGTCGGGTCGTTGTTGCCACCGCCGCGGCCGCCGCGGCCGCGCCCGGTGTTCACCTGCTGCGCCTGCATGTCGACGAGGTCCTGATCGGTGAGACGACGCCCCGGCGCCGTGAACAGCGCTCTGACCTCGGGCATGGCCGAGACGAGCACGGCCTTTCCTTTCAGCTTGCCGGTCCATTCCTGGAAGTCGGCGTCGTTGTCGATGAGCGCGTGGATCGCGTCAGCCGTGATTGTGCCGCTCGTGCCCGGCGTCCACGCCCGCGGGAACGCAATCAGCGGAAACGGCTGGGGCGCGGTCACGTTCGCGATCAGCTTCTCGTTGGCCCAGCCGCGTCCGAACGGCCCCCACGTCTCCTGTCGGACGCTGGTCACGCCCCACTCATCGAGGCGCTTCATGGCCCACGTCGCTGCCGCCCGGATGTTTGGAGAGTTCGTCAGTCTCGGGCCATGGAAATCGGTCAGGTACCACAGCGTGTCCATGACCTGGGATCGCTGGAGGCCCTCTTCTTTGATCCGGTAGAGGGCATCGAGATCGACACGATCGGTGCCAGCAGCCGGGGCCTGCGCCCCGGTTGCGGCGGCTAGTGTAGACAGCACCAGTGCGGTCGCCACGAGGGCGGGGAGCGAGCGGTTTCTCAACGTGAATCCTCCAGGGTAACGAAGCTCCGCAAACCGGGGAGTGGCGGACCTTCGTTACGAGCTCCGCGGCCGCTCATGCGATCGCGGCTAGCGAAGTGTAGCACCCCCAGTGACTTACAGAAGTCCACCGTCGGCTCACCAATCTGTAAGGGCGCCCGCCGGCACAGGTCGTCGAACGGGCCTGCTTTCAGCCGTTTGCCGCACACTGCGCATGGGTCTGGCCGTTGCACTGCACGACGGCATGCTGTCAGGCGAACGTGTCCACGGGAGTCATTACGCGCTGAACGACGGTCTCGGCGAGCGGTGGGTGCTGATGCAGCCGCCGCACGGCCAGGTCGAAGTCCTCACGCTTGCGCCCGCGCTCGCGTCGCATGCTCCGGCCGAACCGGCCATCCGCGCGCGAGCGGAACGGATGGCGGATGTCATTGCCCAGGCGGTCACGGCGGTGCGCCGCGTCGAGCGCGATGCTGCCGGCATGCGCGTCGTGGCCGATGCCGTCGCCGGGATCCGGCTCTCGGACGTCCTTTCCCAGCTCGAATCGGGCGGCAATATCCTGCCGCACGCGGGAATGCTGGAGCTGGCCAGCGCCGTCGTCCGCGCGCTCGCGGTTCTGCACAGGCTGTCCACTGGCCTGGCCCACGGCGCCGTCACGCCCGCGCACATCGTGCTCCGCCCCGACGGAACGGCCGTCCTCACCGACAGCGTTTTCGGGACGGCGCTCGAATCGCTCGAGTGGAATCGCGAGCAGCTGTGGCGCGAGTTCCACGTGGCGCTGCCGGCGGCGGCCAGCCTGCCGCGATTCGATCAGCGCGCCGACGTGACACAGCTTGGCGCCGTGGTGCTGGCCATCGCGCTGCGGCGGCGCCTGCGAGACGACGAGTATCCGCGGGGCGCGGCGGACCTGGTGCTGGCGGCGACGGCCGACCGTTCCGCACACGGCGCGTCCGCGCTGCGCATGTGGCTGCAGCAGGCGCTCCAGCTGCACTCCCGGTCGATGTTCCCCTCTGCCGTCGAGGCACAACGCGCGTTTCTCGAGATTGCCCCCGCGCCGGGCCCGGGCCGCGCCGGCGCCAGGGCAGTGAGCGCGCTTCTTCAACCGCCGGCGTGCTGACAGCATGACGCTTCTTGCGTCGAGTCTGAGACAGCCCTGCCCGCTCTCCTCTGCCCGCTTCCCCCTTCAGAATGAAAATTTCGCCGCCAGCTGCATGATCCGCGGGTCGGCCTGGTTCAGTCGCTGGCCGAATTCCGCTCTCCTCGTCAGCGTCGTCCCGGTCCCGGGATATGCGTACAACGTCTGGTCCACAACGGTGTAGTTCGCCCGGTTGAGGAGGTTGAACGCTTCCCAGATCAACGTGAGCTCCCGCGTGGCGCCCAGGTTGATGTTCCTCGCGACGCGCGGGTCGAACGAGCTCTGCATTGGAAAACGGAACGCGTTGCGCGTGGTGCCGGGCGCGATGTCGTTGGAGCGGTTGCGGTCAAGGTTGATGTCGTTGGACACGTATGCGCTGTACGGCTGGCCGCTTTGCATCGTAAAGATGGCGCTCAATGTCCAGTCCCTGAGCAGGTCCTCCATCCATCCGCCGAACCGTGACGCCAACGTGTCGGTCGTATAGATCACGCTGCCGACGAACCGATGACGCTGGTCATTGGAGCCGGGCGCACGGTCCACATCGAAGTCCGCCGGATTCGACGCGTACTTCCGATCGTCCGCCGACGACTCCGGGACCACCGCGGTCGCGTCCGGCACGGTGTCCTCGACCTTCCCGAGCGTATACGCGAGGCGGAACTGATACCCCTGCGAGAAGCGGCGGTTCAGCTCGGCCGTGATGCCGTTGTAGCGCGACTCGGCGGTGCTCTGGAACGAGATCACGCGCGTGAAGTTGGAAAACGGTCCCGCCGCGAACTGGTAGTGCGGCAGTCGCTCGCCCGTACCGGCGACGGTGAACGTGAGCGGAGTTGCCGTGCCGATGTTGATGTCGGTCGAGCGCGGGAGGTTGTCACCTTTCACGAACAAGTAGTTGACCGACACGGAGGTATTCGGCATCCATTCCCACTCGAAGCCGGTGCTCGCCTGCTGCGTGCGGGCGTTCTGGTAGTCGGGATCGAACGCGAAAATCGTCGGCCGTGGCAGCACGACGCCAGCCGGGATCGACGAGAACCGGTTCGGATAGGTCGGCACCGGATTGCCCTGCGATCCGACGAACGTGATCGTCTGCACGTTGATGCCGTTGCTCGAGTGCGCTGTGCCGACCATGATCGACGGCGTGCGGCCGTAGAACAGCCCATACCCCGCGCGCACGACGTAACGGCGGCCGACCGGCGCCCACGCGACGCCGAGGCGCGGGCCGACGTTGTTGTTGTCGGTATTCAGGAAACTCGTGTCGATGCCCGCAGCAGCAAGCTGAGCGTCTGGGTTGCGCACCGCCGGCTGCGCGAGCTTCTGCCGGTCGTATCGAAGTCCCGCGTTCACCGTGATCGAGTCGCTGGCACGCCACTCGTCCTGCACGAACAGCGACGTTTCGTTGATATCTGGCTGCGTGCGCGGCCCGGTTGTACCCTCCCCCGGAAACGCCTGTGCATAGGTGTCTCCGGCGCCGTTCGGCACGCCCGTGGCGAAGCCGGCGAGCGTCTGGAACACATAGACGCCCGAGAAATTCCCGGGAAAATAGTTGAGGATCTCGTCCATCTGGACGTCGAAGCCGGCCTTGACCTTGTGCGCGCCCTGCACCCAGGTCAACGTGTCCGCCACCTGCACGCGATCGACCGTCGTCTCGCGCGGACTGAAGAAATTGCGGCCGATGCGGAGCACGAGCGTCCCGCCCTGCCGCACGTCCGCCTGCGGATTCTCGCTGTTGGCTTCTCCCGGCTCGCGATCCCGTGCCCACTGGAAGCGCACTTCGTTGAAGAGGCTCGAGCCGACCACGCTCGCGACGGTACCGTTGAACGAGCGTGTGTAGACCTTCGATGCGCCCGTTGTTTCGAACGACTGCTGCGTCCCGCCGTTCTCGAAGTTCTCGCCGACGAAGTTCTGATGGTTGTAGCGCAACGTCACGCGGTGGTCGTTGGTCAGCTGGTGGTCCGTCTTGATCAGGAACGTGTCCTGGTTCTGCGTGCGCTCCCAGCTCGCCGCGAGCGGCTCGAGCTGCCGCAGCGCCTGCTGTGTCAGGGGGTCCCCGGGGACGTTGGCCGGGACGTTCATGAAGACGACATTGGGCTGCGTGTTCCGCTGCCCGTCGTAGTTGGCGAAGAAAAAGTGCCGATCGCGAACGAGCGGCCCGCCGAGCACGCCGCCGAACTGGTTGTAGTGGTACGGACTCTTCGGGCGGCCCAGTGACTCGTTGATCGCGGTGTTCGCATTGAGCGCCTTGTCGCGGTAGAACTCGAACACCGAGCCGCTGAACCGGTTGGTCCCCGACCTGGTGACGACGTTGATGACGGCGCCGCCGGCGCGCCCGAACTCCGCGGAGAACGCGTTGGCGTTCACCTGGAACTCCTGGACCGCTTCCTGGCTGAACTGGTACGGCGCGCGGCCCGTCCCGGTGCGGCCGAGCGCCTGGCCGAAAAACGTGTTGTTGTTGTCCGCGCCGTCCACGACGAGGCTGTTGAGCGTCCCGCGCTGGCCGGCAAAGCTGATGTCGCCGCTGCGCGTGTCGCGCGTCACGCCCGGTGTCAATAGCACGAAGTCGATGAAGTTGCGGCCGTTCACCGGGAGGTTCGCCACCGCGGTCGAATTCACGACCGAGCTCACCTGCGTCCTCGTGGTCTCCAGTACCGGCGCCGTCCCGCTGACGGTGATGGTGTCGGACAACGCGGCCACGCCCAGCTCGAGCCGTAACGTGCTGGTCTCGCCGATCTGCACGCGCAGGTTCTCCTGCCGCCGCGTGGCGAACCCCTGCAGCGCGGCGGTCACCTCGTACGGACCGACCTGCAGCCCGGGTGCGGCGAAGCGTCCCTCGGCGTCGGTGACCAGCTCGCGCTGGACACCCGTGGCGGTGTTCGTGACCGTGATCGTCACGCCCGGCAGGACCGCGCCGGACTGGTCGACGATCGTCCCCTGGATGTCTCCCGAGGCACTCTGGGCGTGGGCCGACGGCCCGATGAGCAGGAGCAGGAGCGTGGTGGCACACGCGACGTCCTGAAAGCGCGAATGTCTCGCTGACAACATGGTGCCTCCACCCCGAATATATAATTTTCTATTCGATGGCAATCCTCGTTCCGTTCCGTGCGCTTCGGCCCACTCCCGCCTCGGCAGTCCGCGTGGCGGCGGTGCCCTACGATGTTGTCGGCGCCGAGGAAGCAAGAGCCCTCGCCAATGGCAACCCGCTGAGCTTCCTGCACGTCTCCCGCCCGGAGATCGATCTCCCCGCCGGCACGAGCCCGTACGCCGATGCGGTGTACGCAAAAGCGGCGGAGAACTTTACCAGACTCAAGGCGGACGCTCCGCTCGTGCTAGACGAGACGCCCCGGTTGTATGTTTACCGCCTGCGCATGGGCGCGCACGAACAGACGGGCGTCGCCGGCTGCTTTTCGGTGGACGAGTACGACAGCGACGTCATCAAGAAGCACGAACGAACGCGACGGGACAAGGAAGACGATCGCACGCGGCACATGATCGCCTTGCGGGCGCAGACCGGGCCGGTCTTTCTGGTTTACCAGGCCTCGCCCGCCGTTGACGCCGTCGCCGACCGCGCCACGAGAACGCAGCCGCTGTTCGAGATCACCGCCCCCGACGGTGTCCAGCACACGATCTGGCCCGTCGAGGCGCGTGACGAGCGCGAGCTGATCGACGCCTTCGGCGCCGTCCCCGCCCTTTACATCGCAGACGGCCATCACCGCGCGGCAAGCGCGGCGCGCGCGCGCCAGTGCCTTCGCGGTCAGGCCGGCGCCACGGGCGAGTGGGACACGTTTCTCGCGGTGGCGTTTCCAGGCAGCCAGATGCGGGTCCTGCCGTACAACCGCGTGGTCAAGGACCTCGGAGCCCTCACGCCGGAGTCACTGCTGGCCAGACTGCGGGAGCCGTTCACGGTGACCGAAGGTCCGGCCACGCCGACCCGGCGGGGCGAGGTGGCCATGTTCCTTGGCAGCCGTTGGTACACCATCGATCTCGGCGGGGCGCCGAAGGAGGCAGCCGCCGCCGCTCGCCTGGACGTCAGCCGACTCCAGGACATGGTGCTCACGCCGCTGCTGGGCATCGGCGATATCCGAACCGACAAGCGCATCGATTTCGTCGGCGGCGCCAGAGGGACGCGCGAGCTCGAGACGCTGGTGAATTCCGGCAGGTTCGCGGTGGCGTTCTCGCTGTACCCGGTCAGCGTGGACGACCTGATGACCATCTCCGACGCCGGCGGCATCATGCCCCCCAAATCCACGTGGTTCGAGCCAAAGCTCAGGGACGGGTTGCTGTCACACGTCATATGAGATTTCTCCGGTCTCCGGTACGGGCCGTAATCCGAACGTTGTGATCAAGGACCGCAGACCGTAGCCCGCGACCGAGACCACGAGGGCGGACCGAAGACCGCAGACCGTAGACCGGAGACCGATGAAGGTTCTCGTCGCGGACAAGTTCGAGCCGTCGGGACTCGAGGCCCTGGAGGCGGCGGGATGCGACGTGCTCTACGAGCCGGATCTGGTGGATGCCTCGCTGGCGTCCGCGATCGCGTCGAGCGGCGCGGACGTGCTCGTCGTCCGCTCCACCAGCGTGACCGAGACGATGCTCGATGCCGGGCGCCTGGCGCTGATCGTCCGGGCAGGCGCCGGTGTGAACACGATTGACGTGGTGGCGGCGTCGCGGCGGGGAATCTACGTCTCCAACTGTCCAGGCAAGAATTCGATTGCCGTCGCCGAACTGGCGTTCGGCCTCGTCCTGTCGCTCGATCGGCGCATACCGGACAACGTGGCGGAATTGCGGGCGGGCAGGTGGAACAAGAACGAATACGCCAAGGCGAGGGGCCTCTTCGGCCGGACGCTCGGGCTGCTCGGCTTCGGCAGCATCGGCCAGGAGATGGCGCGGCGCGCGCGTGCGTTCGGGATGCACGTGGTGGTATGGAGCCCACGGTTTCTCCGCGAGGGGCAGGCAGCCGTCGACGCTCTGCCCGCGGACCTCGGCATGACGATCCTCAACTCGCCGGAGGAGGTCGCCGAGCGCAGTGATGTGCTCAGCATCCATGTGGCACTGGCGCCTGACACCAGGCAGCTGGTTGGCGCCGGCATCTTCAACCGGCTCAGGCCGGGTGCCTACCTTGTGAATACCGCGCGCGCCGAGGTCGTGGACCACGAGGCGCTCGCCGAGGCGGTGCGCACGCGAGGGCTGCGCGTCGCGCTGGACGTGTTCGCGCACGAGCCTTCCGCGGGCACAGGGCCATTCGCCGATCCCATCGTCAGCCTTCCCGGCGTCTATGGCACCCACCACATCGGGGCCTCGACCGACCAGGCACAGGACGCGATTGCGTCGGAAGCGGTTCGCGTGATTCTCGCTTACAAGCACACGGGGAAGGTCCCGAACGTCGTCAACCTGGCGAAGACGACGCCCGCGACGCACCGGCTCGTCGTTCGCCATCGCGACCGCCCGGGCGTGCTCGCGCACGTCTTCGACCACCTGCGCGCCGGCAACCTCAACGTCCAGGAGACCGAAAACGTGATCTTCGAGGGAGCCGATGCCGCCGTGGCGCGCATCAACCTCGATGGGAATCCACCCGCCGCCCTGTTGCAGGCCATCGAGCACGGAAACGCGGACATCCTCAGCCTGCATGTCGTGACGATATAGGCCACGGGCCGCGGAGACGCGGAGTATTCGGGCCAAGTCTCTCCGCGTCGCCGCGTCTGCCACCCCACCGCGCAAGCGTGCGCGGCGGGGACCCCGGTCTCCGCGGCTGCGTGGCAGCGGAAGGCGTTAGAATTTTCAGGGGAGCTGCAATGCCAACGACCACCGCACGGATTGTCAATTTCTCCGCCGGCCCCGCCGTTCTGCCGCTGCCCGTGCTCGAGGAGGCGCAGCGCGATCTCGTGTCGCTGCCGGGTGTCGGGATGTCGGTGATGGAGATCAGCCATCGCTCGAAAACGTTCGAGGACATCCTGAACACGGCGATCGCGGAGCTGCGCGCGCTGGCCGGCGTCCCGTCGAACTACAAGGTGCTGATGCTTCAGGGCGGCGCCACGCTGCAGTTTTCGATGGTGCCGATGAACCTGCTTGGCGCTGGTGCCACCGCCGACTACGTCGACACCGGCTCGTGGGCCGACAAGGCGATCAAAGAGGCCAGGAAGGTCGGCAGAGTGAACGTCACCGGCTCGACGAAGGCCGACCATTACGCGCGCATCCCGGCGCAAGGCGAGCTCACGCTGACGCCGGGCTCGGCGTACGTGCACATCACGACCAACAACACCATCGAAGGGACCGAGTGGAAGACGCTGCCGGACGTCGGTGGCGCGCCGCTCGTCGCCGACGCCTCGTCCGACATGCTCCACGGCCCGATGGACGTGAGCCGTTTCGGGCTGATCTACGCGGGCGCCCAGAAGAACCTTGGACCGTCCGGCGTGACGCTGGTGATCATCCGCGAGGACCTGCTCGGCCGGTCGCAGGACACGCTGCCGACGTTCCTCAACTACAGGATCCACGCCGACAACAACTCGCTCTATAACACGCCGCCGACCTTCGGGATCTACATCCTTGGCCTGACGATGAAGTGGTTGAAGTCGCAGGGCGGGCTGGCCGGCATCAAGCAGATCAACGAGCGGAAGGCGGGTAAGCTCTACGCGGAAATCGACCGCACGGGCTTCTATCGCGGCACGGCACAGAAGGACAGCCGCTCGCTGATGAACGTGACGTTCCGGCTGCCGAACGAGGAGCTCGACAAGGCGTTCGAGCAGGAAGCCACCAACGCCGGTCTCGACGGCCTGAAAGGGCATCGCGCCGTCGGCGGCCTTCGCGCGTCAATCTACAACGCGTTCCCGGAAGAGGGGATCGATACCCTGGTCGAGTTCATGCGGGAGTTCGAGAAGAAGAAGGGGTGATCAACGCCCGACTCCGGGGTGGAACTCCCAGTCTGATCCCTGCACGACGCTGGCGACGCACCGCGCGGTGTGAAGTGTGGATTTCAGGTGGTAGAGGACTTGAAGGAACGGCGGCGGCGACGTCGGCGCCGGCGCCGGTCGGGCTGGGCCGCCCCGGCCGCTTCGGCCTCGAACGTGCCGGCGGCTTCGATGAAGCCGCGCCAATGCTCGAGGACGTCCGGTGTGCCACCGTGAATCTCGAGCCAGGTGAGTGCTTCCTTGAACGGTCCGCGGTGCATCAGCGCACGGCGCGCGCGCGGCGACAGGTGCACGTCCACGAGCCGGCGCTGGAGCCCGAGGATCTGGCGGAGCCGTTCGACGTCACGGCGCGCGAGCGGGAGCATGCCGAGCGCGATCCGCGGCTCCCTGCGCCACTCGACAGGCCGGCGAACGTCCCCTGGCTGCTCATCCCTCGACTGTGCTCGGGATGACCCTGAGCCCGTCGACGGGGTAAAGGATCGAAGGGTCGAACGGCGGAACTCGCCGTCTGGGACTGGCGCGGGCGACAGCGACCGGGTGGTGTGTCCGAGCGGCACGAGGAGCGAGCCCAGCAGGAGGGCGTTGGTCAGCGTATCGGGCGGCGCGTCGAAGCGCGCGCGGTATGCGTCGACGGCCGCGAGCGATCGCCAGAGCGCGTCGGTGGCGCCTTTCTGCAGCTCCGACGCGATGGGCTCGAGCAGCCGGCGCGCCGCCAGCATGCGAAACGCCCGCTCGGCCGCGCCCGTGCGCAGCAGCTTGTAAAACTCTTCCATGAGGCGCGGCGGAGCCGCGCGCGCGATGTCGGCGCGATGAGCGCTGATGGCCTCGTCGACCGGTGGATCGATTGAGAAGTCGAGGCGCGCTGCCATCGTGACGGCGCGCAACATGCGGACAGGGTCTTCCTGAAAGCGTTCAACCGGGTGGCCGATGCACCGGATGACCCGCGCCCGCAGGTCCTGGAGACCGCCGGTGTAGTCGATGATCGAGAACGTGCCAATGTCGTAGAAGAGCGCGTTGACCGTGAAGTCACGGCGAAACGCGTCTTCTTCGGGCGTGCCGAACGTATTGTCGCGATGGACGAGACGGTCGGGCGCGTCATCGTTCGCGCTGCCGAGCGGGATGCCGTCGTGCTCCTCCGCCGCCGTCAGCTCCTCGGCCGAGACCTGGCGGCGGAACGTGGCCACCTCGATCGTCTTGTGTCCGAACTTGACATGCGCGAGGCGGAAGCGGCGGCCGATGATCCAGCAGTTGCGGAAGAGCCGCTTGACCTGGTACGGGTGGGCGGACGTGCCAATGTCGAAGTCTTTCGGCCGGCGCCCCAGCAAGAGGTCGCGCACGCTGCCGCCCACGAGGTAGGCGACGTAGTCGTTCTGCTGCAGCCGGTAGAGCACCTTCAGCGCGTCGGCATCGATCTGGCTCCGCGAGATCGCGTGCTCCGCGCGTGGCACGATAACCGGGACCGTCATCGGCCGCATTGTAACAAGACATCTCCCAAGGCCTGAGTCGTGATGGATGAGGCAAATTTCCGATGTTCGCCTTGGGAGCTGTCTTAGACGCGGCCGCCTCAGCGGCCGCGCACTAGTAGCGAAGCTCCGCCGACCACTCGTCGGCTTGAGGCGGAGCTTCGCTACTGGTACCATCGCTGATATGAGTCTGACCCCGTGCGAATCGGCTCACTCCTTGCTATGACCCGTCACCGGGGTCTGACCCCACTCCTGCTGCTCGTCCTGCTGGCGTCGCCGGTGAGCGCGGCGGAGCATCCATCGCTGGCCAAGGCGCGCGCGCTGTACAACGCCGGGGACTTCGACGGGGCAATTACCGCCGCCGCCGTCTCGCGCCGCGTGCCCGGCAACGGAGACGCCTCGGCCCTCGTCATCGCACGCTCCCATCTGGAGTGGTATCGGCAGCGCGCCGATCCGGCCGACCTCGCCGCCGCGCGCGAGGCGCTCGCGTCGGTCCGTTCGGATGCGCTGACAGCGCGCGACCAGGTCGATCTCCTCGTCGGACTCGGCCAATCGTTGTACCTCAGCGAAGTGTTCGGCGCCGCGGCCGAGCTGTTCGACACGTCCCTGAGCCGCGCCGCGCTGCTGCCCCAGCGCGACCGGCTGCTGCTGCTGGACTGGTGGGCAACCGCGCTCGACCGTGAAGCGCAAACCCGGGCGCCGGACCGGCGAGGACCCGTGTTCGAGCGCATCGCCGATCGGATGGAGGCGGAGCTGCGCGAGGACCCGGCAAGCGCCGCCGCGAACTACTGGCTCGCCGTGGCCGCTCGCGGCACCGGCGACGTCGACCGGGCGTGGGACGCGGCCGTGGCCGGGTGGGTGCGCTCCACGCTGAGACCCGAGGCGTCGGAAGCGCTTCGCGCTGACCTCGATCGCCTCGTGACGCAGGCCCTCATCCCCGAGCGGGCCCGCACCCGCCCTGCTCCCGAGCAGCCCAGCGCGCTCGCCACGCTGCGGGGTGAATGGGATCTCGTGAAGGAACAGTGGAAATGAACCTCGACTGAACGCTGTCGTTCACCCTTCTCGGTCCTTGCTTCTCGGTTCGTGTTCAAGGTTCGCGGTTCAGTTCTCGGTTCCATGTTCAACGTTCGTGTTCCAGGTTCGACGTTCGGTCGCGCCGCGCGCGACCGGCGGCCGAAGGCCGCCCGAACCCCGAACGTTGAACACGAACCGAGAAGGGAGAAGCGAGAAGCGTGAACGGCAGGATTCACGATTTGGCATCCCGCCAGTTCTCGGCAATTCCGACGTCAACTGTAAGGGGCACGGAGAGCTCGACCGCGCGTTCCATTCTGTCGCGGACGACCGCTGCTGCGGCATCGGCTTCCGCGCGCGGCGCTTCGAACAGCAGCTCGTCGTGCACCGTCAGGATCATGCGCGCGCGCAGGCCCTGGCGGGGCAGCTCGGCGTGCAGATCGATCATCGCGCGCTTGAGAATGTCGGCAGCCGTGCCCTGGATCGGCATGTTGACTGTCTCGCGCTCTGCCGCCGCGCGAATCTGACCGTTGCGGCTGTTCAGCTCCGGCACCAGGCGGCGGCGGCCGAACATCGTCTTCACGTCGCCCGTTTCACGGGCGCGCTGCAAAGTCCCGTCGATGAAGCCCCGCACCCGCGGGAAGCCGGCGAAGTAGGCGTTGATGAATTCCTGCGCCGCTTCCTTCGGCACGCCGATGTCCCTGGCGAGCGTGAACGCGGTCTTCCCGTACAGCAACGCGTAATTGATGATCTTCGCCCGGCGCCGCAGCTCGTGCGGGTCGAGGCCGCTCTCCGGCCCGAACACCTTCAGCGCCGTGCGATCGTGAATGTCCTCGCCGGCGCGGAACGCCTCGGTGAGCGTCTGCTCGCCTGCAAGATGCGCGAGGACGCGCAGCTCGATCTGCGAGTAGTCGGCCGAGATCAGGACATGGCCCGGATCCGCGATGAATGCCCGGCGGATCTGGCGGCCCAGTTCCGTGCGGATCGGGATGTTCTGCAGATTCGGGTCGGAGCTGCTCAGGCGGCCCGTGGCCGCAACCGCCTGGTTGAAGCAGGTGTGCACGCGGCCGGTCGCGGGATGCACCACCTGCGGCAGTGCGTCGACATACGTGCTCTTCAGCTTGTGAAGCCCGCGCCACTCGAGGATGAGACGCGGCAGCTCGTGGGTGAGCGCCAGCTCCTCGAGCACGTCCACGGCCGTCGACGCCGAGCGCGTCTTGCCGGTGCGCTTCAGAGCCGGCAACCGCAGCTTCTCGAACAGGATCTCGCCGAGCTGTTTCGGCGAGTTGACGTTGAAGACCTCGCCCGCCAGCTGGTAGATGCGGGCGCTGATGCGGGCGAGCTCCTGCTCGATGTGCTGCGACTGCGATGCGAGCGCCGGGCCATCGATGCGGACCCCGGCCTGCTCGATCGCGGCGAGCACCGGGATGAGCGGCATCTCCAGCTCGCGATACACGGCGTCGAGATGGTCGGTCACGAGCAGCGGGGCGAGGCGGTTGGAAAGCTGCCGCGCGAGGTCGGCACGTTCTCCGGCGAAATTCAGCGCCGTCTCCGGCGTCACGCGCACGATTGGGATGGACCTTGCGCCGCGGCCGCACACGTCCTCTTCCGCGAGCGCCTTGTAGCCGAGATGCTCGAGCGACGTTTCCTCCAATGGATGACCGGGACGGGTGGCGTCGAGCAGGTAGCTCGCCAGCATCGAGTCGAAGGCAAGCCCCCCGAGCACGATCCCATGACGTGCGAGCACGATGGCGTCGAACTTCAGGTCGTGCCCGATTTTCCGGATGCGCTCGTCTTCGAAGAGCGGCGTCAGCCGCTCCAGCGCGGCGCGGACGTCCACCTGCGACGGTGGATCGGCGCCCGCCAGGAGGTCGCCGCTGTCGTCCGCGCCTTCGTGGCCGAGCGGAACATAGCGGGCCTGGCGGTCGTGGCTGGAGAAGGCGATCCCCACGATTCCGGCGCGCATCGCGAGCGGCTGGTCGGGAATCACGCGGAACGCGAACTCCCCCGCCGACCGCAGTTCGGCGATCAAGGCGTCGAGCCCCTCGAGCGACGTGACGAGCGCGTAGTCCTTCTCCACTGACGTCGCATCGGGCGCGTACTCGTTGACCAGCGTCCGGAAGGCCAGGCGCGAGAACAGCTCGTAGCAGCGCTCGCGCGAAGCCCCACGGTACCGCAGCGAGTTGAGGTCGACGTCGAGCGGCACGTCGGTACGGATGGTGACCAGCTCGCGGCTCTGAAGCGCACCCGCCCGGTGAGCGACGAGCGCCTCGCGGTACTTCTTCTGTGCCAGCTCAGGGGCGTTGTCGAGGAGCGCGTCGAGGCTGCCGTGCGCCGTGATCAGATCGAGGGCGCCCTTCTTTCCGATGCCCGGCACGCCGGAGACGTTGTCGCTGGTGTCACCCACGAGCGCGAGCACGTCGACGACCTGCGACGGCTGCACGCCGAACTTCTCGATGACCGCCTGCGCGTCGAACCACGTCCCGTCCTCGCGCGGGTCGTAGACACGCACGCCGTCGTGGACGAGCTGAAAGAAGTCCTTGTCGATCGACACGATCGCGACCTCGAATCCATCCGCCGCCGCGCGTGCCGCCACCGTCCCAATCACGTCGTCGGCCTCGAACCCCGGCGCAGTGAGAATGGGAACACCGAGCGCCTCGCACGCCTCATGCACCCACGCGATCTGCTCGGCAAGATCTTCGGGCATGGCGGCGCGGTTCGCCTTGTAATCCGTCACGATCCGATCGCGGAACGTCGGCCCGGCCAGGTCGAACGACGCCGCGATGAGCTCGGGATGGTGGTCGCTGATCAGCTTGCGCAGCATCGTGACGAACACGTAGACCGCGTGGGTTGTGTGCCCTTCCTGGTTCGACAGGCCTTTCCCGCGAAACGCGTGATACGCGCGGTACATCTGCGAACTGCCGTCGATCAGGAAGAGCGTGGGGCGAGGCATGTGGTGAGTGGGCGGTGGGCGGTCGGCAGTGGGCAGGATCAAGGCGGACCTGAAGGTCCGCCTCTCCGCCGTGTGGACGTCCGTAGAAGCGGGTCTTCAGACCCGCCTACCGCCGACTGCCGACTGCCCACTGTCGACTATCAGAGGATATCATTGAGCGTTATGCGCGTTCCGGCCCTCGCGCTCCTTCTGGCCGCGCTCACCTCGGCGTGTGGTGGCGGCCTGTTGAAGAAGGAATACGAATACGAAGAGGAGCTGTACCTGTCGCTCGATGGCTCGGCGCAGCTCAACGTGAACGCGTCGGTGGCGTCGCTGGTGGCGTTGCGCGGAGCGGATCTCGCCGTGGATCCGCGCGCGCGCGTGGACCGTGCGGACGTCAGGGCGCTGTTCGACGCTCCGGGTGTCGAAGTCTCGACGCCGACCTTCTCGCGTCGCGACGGCCGTCGGTTCGTGCACGTCCGTCTCGACGTCGCCGACCTTCGCCGGTTGTCCAGCGTGACGCCGCTGTCGTGGTCGACGTATCGCTTCGAGCGTCAGGGTGATACGTTCGAGTACCGCCAGGTCGTCGGGCCGTCGGCCGGAAAGGCCGTGGAGAGCATCGGGTGGACGGGCGACGAGCTCGTCGCCTTCCGCATGCATCTGCCGAGCAAGGTGGATTACCACAACGCGCCCTCCCGCCGAACCGAGCGCGGCAACATCCTCGAGTGGGAGCAGCCGCTCGCCGCCCGGTTGAAGGGAGAGACGCTGGAGCTCGAGGTTCGCATGGAACCGGAGACGATCCTCTACACGACGCTGCTGCTCTTCGGCGCGACGATCGTCGCCGCCGTCATGACCTTCGCCGCCGTGATTTTCTGGGTCGCGCGGCGCGGCCGGGATCCCGAAATGGCGGAATTGCGCCCGTGACCAGCCAGACGTTCGGCGCGATCCACCCGGTGCTGCGCTGCGGCCGTTGTGGAAAGTTCGCCGACTGGGGAGAATCGCGGCTGCAGATCGTGTGTGGCTGCCGCCCGCACCTCGATCTCCTGCCCGTCCTGGTGCGCGAGGCGGCCACGCCGGAGGATCGCGAGCGGGCGCTCAGCCTGTTCCGGCGTCAGTTCGGTCACGCGCCGCAGGTGGCGTTCGGGCAGTCGGTGTCGCTCGACGACGCGTCGGCGCTGGTGGCTGAAACGGAGAAAGAGATCGGCGCAGCCCTGGCCTGGCGCCCGTTCGAGGGCGCGTTCCATATCATGGCGCTCGCCACCGAGCCGATGTGGCAGCGCGCCGGCCTGGGTGGTTATCTGGTGGCTGAAGCAGAGCTGCTGGCGCGGCGGCGTCAGCACGACCGCGTGGTGGTGACGCTCACCAACGATAACATCCCGGCGCTGTATTTCTACCAGCGCCGCGGCTATCGCGTGACGGCCGTCGTTGCCGGCTCGGTCGCCGCGCAAACCCGGACGCCGGCGTCCGGGTTTGCGGGAATACTAGTGCTCGACGAGGTTCACCTGTCCAAGGGTCTTCGATAAAAGGGCACTCCTGGCGAGCCATCTGCCCGCCCCATCGCGCGGCGGCGCTCGATCCGGCAACGGCGCTGCGATCAGAATAATGATTCGCTGGGGCTGCGGAGGGTGGCTTTGGGTGGCGTGAACGCGTGAAGACGCGGAGCCGCGGACCGATTCCGCGTCCCCGCGTCTGCGTCGATTCGTGGCAGCCGGGTTCTTAGATCTTCTCCAGTTCGGCGCGGACCTCCGCATCGGTCTTCAGCTCGTTCTTGAGCGAGAACGTGCCGAATCCGGTCGCCAGCGAGCGCGCCAGCATCCGGTCCACGTTGTTGTTCACCACGCCTTCCAGCGTGACGTGCCCGTTCTCCACGATGATGTGGATCGGGGGGTTGGCCATCGACGCGTAGCGCCAGAAGTTGGAGTTGCCATAGATTGCCCTGGCAATCCCGACCCTGAGGTCGTCGTCGTAGATCGAGACCGGCAATACCTCGATCCGGTTCTGCACCTCGGTCACGCCATCGAGCCTCGCCACGCGCTTCTCGATGTCGGTGCGCTTGTATGGCATCGTCACCTTGCCCGTGAGCGTGACGATGCCGTTGTCGATCTCCGCCTTGACGCTGTCGAAGATCGTGAAATTGGCGTACTGCAGCACCTGCTTCTGAACGTCGCGGAAGACCTGCAGGTCTCCGTTGCCGGCTGCCCGGGCCGGCGCGGCCAGCGCCAGCATCACAAGGGCCGCGGCGAGAATCCTTGTCACCATTACGAACCTCCTCACGCCCACACAATGCATCAAGGAGGATGCCAGCGCGAAGCCGGCGATTTCAGGCCTGATTTCGAGGAACTGACAAGCACGACCGCACGGAGTGTCCCCGGATGTGGACGCCTCCTCTGGCGCCTGCCGCGCAGGCCTGCGCGGTGGGGACGCCGCTAGCCGTGCTTGCACGGCGTGAATGTGTACGAATGTGTCACTTTGTGCCGTGCAACCACGGCTTAGCCGCGGCCGCAAAGCGGCCGCGGATCTAGTAGCGAAGCTGCGCCGTCCCATCATGTTCTTACTCGTCGGTTTGAGGCGCAGCTTCGTTACAGCACGAACATCACGAACATCGTGGCGACTCCTGCTGCGATCAGCAGGATCTGGCGCATGGAGCTGGCGTCGGTGCGGCCGCGGTGCAGACCGGGAATGAGATCGGCCATAGCCACGTAGAGAAAGCTCGCCGCTGCGAGGACGAGGAAATACGGGAGCATGTGCGGCACGACATCGAACGCGAGGAAGGCCGCGACGGCCCCGGCCGCGCCGGCCGCAGCGGAGAGCACGTTCAGCAGCAGCGCGCGGCCGCGCGAGTAGCCCGCGTGCAGGAGGATGGCGAAATCGCCAACCTCCTGGGGAATCTCGTGCGCGGCGACGGCGAGGGCCGTCGTCACCCCCAGCGGCAAGGACGTCATCACCGCGGCCGCAATCACAGCTCCGTCCACGAAGTTGTGGAACGCGTCGCCGACGACTACGGGCAGAACGGTGCCATCGTGGACCTCGCAATCGTGCGTGTGGCAATGCCGCCAGAGCACGAGCTTCTCGAGGACGAAGAACAGCAGGATGCCCGCGAGGAGCGTCGCAAATACGGTGAACGCCGGCAGATGCTCGAGCGTCTCAGGCAGCAGCGCCAGGAGCGACACGCCCAGCAGCGCACCCACCGCGTAGCTGACCAGCCACGGGATCAACTTGGACCGCGCCGAATCGTTGATGAGAAGAATGCCGGAGGCAACGGCCAGGCCTCCCAGGCCGCCAAGCAGGCTCAACCCGAGGGCGATGAGGAACGTGCGCACGCAGGCAAATCATAGCAATGCGAAATGCAAAATGCCCAATGCCCAACCTCAAAAACGTTTGAGCATTGAGCATTGAGCATTGGGCATTGCTTACGACGCAACATACCCCCGCCGTGCGCGCACGGTCAGGTTGCGGTTCTTGACCTCGACTCGAATGGCATGCCACCGGCCGTCTTTCTTCCCGGGGCTCGCGTAACCAAGGTAGTATTGCTTGCTCAGCTCGTCGGCGATGCGCGCGGTCGCGCCGTCGAGGTCGCCAAACCCGCGCACGATCTCCGTCCGCCCGCCGGTGTCGTCGGTGATCTGGCGAAGCGCCTCCGCGTTCACGCGCTCATCGCCGCCGCGCGTCCAGACGCCGCCAGAGCCGCCGCCGATCGGCGGCGGCATCCGCCGCCGGCCCGGCATCGGAAATGGGATCGGCATCGGCGGAAGCTGGATCGTCGGTCCCCGGCGCGTCGTGCCGACGCCCGTGCCGTCTACGCCGAGCGCGTACACGAGGACCTCGCTCTCGCGAATCATCTGACGCAGCTCGCCGACCGAGGTCCCGCTGTTCGTGTCGTTGCCGTCGGAGATCACCAGCAACGCCTTCTTGCGGTTCTTGCCCGCCTGTGCCACCGGGACGGCATCCGCGATGCCGTCGTACATCGCCGTGCCGCCGGCCGCCCCGACGCTCGCCACCGCGCGGCTGATCCGCCTCCGGTCGGTGGTCCAGTCCTGTACCAGGTCGGGACGATTGGCGAACTGCATGAAGAACAGCTCGTCATCCGGGCCGAGCAGGTCGAAGATGAATCGATCGATGGCGTCACGGGCGGCCGACATCTTGTCGGGTGTCATGCTGCCGCTCGTGTCGAGCACGATCCCGAGGCTGACGGGGACGCGCTCGTTGCTGAAATGCGAGACCTGCTGGAGCTCGCCATCCTCGTAGACCGTGAAGTCCTCCTGCCGCAGCCCCGAGACGAAGCGGCCGTCTTCGTCGGTGACGGTGGCCGTCACGTTGACGAGCTCGACGCCGCTGCGGAACCGGAACGATTCCTGGGCGTAGGTGGAGACCACCGCGAGCGCGGCGAGCACAGCGGCGGCAACGAGCGGTCGAAAGAGCATACGCATGACAACCTGCCAATCATTCGTGGTTCACGATTCGTGATTCGTGATTCAGCAATCACGAATCAATCACGAATCACGAATCACAAATCACCAAGACAAAATGCGCGCCTCCCTATTGCTGAGCGAGCTGCACCTGCTCCGCCCGCCGATCGACATGGCGCATCATGCCATGTTCGGTGCGGAAGCTGACGCGGTATTTGGCGACCTCGGTGACGTTCGGAATGGCCACGACGAACGGCGACTCGTCACCCGGCTCGAGCACCAGAAAATCCAGCGGCGCGCGGCCGCTGGCGGTAAAGCTGCCCTTGCGATCGAACGCAAAGACCACGGCCGTCACGTGGCGGGCCTCGGCGCCTCCAGGCGGATTTCGCACGAGGCCCGTGACGGTCAGCGTCGTGCCTTCGCGCGCGTGCCGCATCGACATGAGCTCGAGAGGCGCGGTCTCGTGTGCTGCGGCGCTGACGCCGGGCGACGTCGCGGGTGTGCGGTTGCCCATGGCGGCCGCCACCACGACGATCACCGCCATCAGGCCGACGACGGCCGCCTTGATGAGCGGCCGGCCCTGTACCGACGCGCCAGGCTCCATGTCGAACATCGAGGCGACCGCCACGGGCTCAGGCGGCCGGCTCGAGCCGGCGGGGTCGTCGATCGCTCCGGGCACCGCGGGCGGCGTGTCGAGCGCCGAGCTCA
>DATDHP010000177.1:0-10511 GCA_036521515.1 Vicinamibacterales bacterium | reverse complement strand
CGGACCTGAAGGTCCGCCTCTACAAACGGGCGTTTGAGAATGAGGGATGACAAATCACGAGAAGTGGACCTTGTGCCTTGGATTTTGGGCCTTGTGCCTCGGCGCGGTCGCCAACGCGACCGTCATCGCGCCGGCCGAGTTCGCCGACGTCGTCAATGGATCCCAGTTGATCGTGCACGGGCGCGTGATCGAAGTGCGGTCGGAGATGACCGCCGGCCGTCGATCGATTGCCAGCCTGGTGACCATCGCAGTGGACGAGGCGCTCAAGGGAAGCGCAGGGAGCACGGTGATCTTTCGCGTGCCCCAGGGACAGGTTGGCCGCTACCGCCGCATCATTGTCGGCGCGCCTGACTTCGTGGTCGGCGAAGAAGTGCTGCTGTTTCTCACCGCGAAGCCGCCCGCCATCCCCGCGGTGTTTGGCCTGAACCAGGGTGTGCGTCGCCTGCGCGGTGACGCCGGCACCCGCCGCCTCGCGCTCGACTCGCTTGCCCGCCGGGTGCGTGCCGTCGTGGAGCGCGCCCGATGAGGATCCTCGCGATCGCCGTCATCGTCTGCGTGCTGGTTCCGCGCGAGGCGCGCGGGTACCTGCAGCTTTCGTTCACGGCGCGTGGGCAAACGCTGACGCTCAAATGGAACCGTACGCCGGTGCGCTGGTTTGCCACCGACCGGGGCGTACCCGGCGTGCCGGCGTCGGCGTTCCAGGCCACCGTCGCGCGTGCGTTTGCCACGTGGGAAGCGGTGCCCACCGCGTCCATCTCGTTTCAGTTCGTCGGGTTCACCGGCGCCGAGCCGTTCGAGGACGATGATCTGTCGGTGCTCGGGTTCCAGAACGAGCCCGCCATGGATCGGGTGCTCGGAGCCACCGGATTCGTGATCGACACGCTGACCGGCGAGATCGTCGAATCCGATGTGTTCTTCAACTCCACGTTCACCTGGTCCACGGTCGACGCCGGTGACCCGCTGCGGTTCGACCTCGAATCGGTCGCCCTGCACGAGATCGGGCACTTCCTCGGCCTGTCGCACTCGGCGCTCGGCGAGACCGAGCCCAGACCGGACGGCGGCCGGCGCGTGCTCGGGACCGCGGCGGTGATGTTCCCCATTGCGTTCGGCCGCGGCAGCACCCAGGATCGAGCCCTGCAGCCGGACGACATCGCCGGCGTCTCCGACCTGTACCCGGCGGGCGACTTCAGGCAGCGCACCGGCGTGGTGCGCGGACGCGTGGTCCGCGGCGGCGCCGGCATCCTCGGCGCGCACGTCATCACGTTCAATCCCGAGACGGGCGAGCTGATCGGCGGATTCTCCGTCAACCGGGAGGGCGACTTCCAGATTGGTGGCCTGTCGCCCGGCCCGCACGTCATCCGCGTCGAGCCGCTGGACGATGCGGACGTCGAAAGTTTCTTCGGCCGGAGCGATCCGGTTGACGTGAACTTCGGCGTCACGTTCCACGACCGCCTGTTGGTCGCCCCCGCCGGTGGCGCTGGGGAGCGTTTCACCGTGACGGTGCGGCCGAAGTGATCGTTTCGAGGAACCTGTGGCGCGGACCTTTACGGTCCGCGTGGCGAGCCGTGAAGGCTCGCCCCACCTCTGTCGTGCTTCTGGTCGTCGGTCTCGCTTCGCCGGCGGCTGGCCAGACCGCACCAGACGACCGTCCCGTGCGCCGCATCGAGGCCACAGTGGGCGGCGGCTGGTTCGGCGGCGCACACCTTGGCGACGTGGACGCCGACCTGCGCGCGAACACGTCGCCACCGCAGCCGCTGCGGCTCTTCAGCACCGATACGCGCCTGGCCGGGACGCCAGCACTCGACGCTGCGGTGGGGTTCGCGTTCAACCGCCGCTGGGGTATCGAAGGGAGCGTCGCGATCAGCCGGCCCGAGCTGCGGTCCTCGATTACGGCGGACGCAGAAGGCGCGCAGGCGCTCACTGTGGTCGAGCGGATCGACCAGTATCTGATCGAGGGGCGCCTTGTCGTCATGCTCGACGGGCTGCGCCTTGGTCAGCGGACCATCCCGTTCGCGACGGCGGGCGCGGGGTATCTGCGCCAGCGCCATGAAGGTCATATCCTGGTCGAGGAAGGCTATGTGTACCAGGCTGGAGGCGGCTTGAAGCACTGGCTGCTGCTGCGCGACCGCGGCGTCATCAGGGCGGCTGGAGTCCGCATCGATGCCCGCCTCTATCTGTTGACCTCCGGAATCGCCTTCGACGACGGCCCGCGACCGCACGGTGCGGTCTCGGGCGCATTGTTTCTCGGCTTCTAGCGGGCGCTTGGCCGAGCTCTTTGAGTACCGTAGAGTTCACGACGTGATTGCCTTCGAGCAGGTGCACGCCCGGCGCGGCACCCGGGTGGTGCTGCAGGACGTGACATTCACCGTCACGCGCGGAGAAACCGTTGCGCTGGTCGGTCGCAGCGGAGCGGGCAAGAGTACGGTTCTCAAACTGATCAACCGCATGCTCGAGCCAGCAGACGGTCGAGTCATCGTGACAGGTCGCGATACGCGAGAATGGGACTCGACAACGCTGCGCCGGCAGACGGGCTACGTGCTGCAGGAGGTCGGACTTTTTCCGCACATGTCGGTCGCACGGAACGTCGGGCTTGTGCCTGCCCTGGCACGGTGGCCCCGCGAACGAATCACGGCCCGGACGCGCGAGCTGCTCGCGCTCGTCGGCCTTCCGCCCGACGAGTTCGCAGGACGCTGGCCCGACGAGCTCTCCGGCGGGCAGCGCCAGCGCGTCGGCGTGGCGCGCGCACTGGCCATCGACCCGCCGGTCCTGTTGATGGACGAGCCATTCGGTGCCCTCGACGCCGTGACGCGCACGGAGCTCCACCGCGAGTTCCGCCGCATCCAGCAGCACGTGCGCAAGACGATCGTCATGGTGACGCACGACATGCGCGAAGCCTGCGCGCTTGGCGATCGCATTGGCGTGCTCGACGAGGGACGGCTCGTGGCACTCGATACACCGAACGCACTGAGAACGTCGCCGAACGCGGTCGTGAAGGAGTTCGTCGACTCGTGTGGGGCGGACCTTTACGGTCCGCCTCGCGGACCCGAAGGGTCCGCGCCACATCCGGTGGTATGAGCCTGATCGCATTCTGGCGCTCGCACGCTGCCGAGCTCTGGCAGCTTCTCGGGCAGCATGTCGCGCTGGTGCTCGTGTCGACGACCGCTGCGGTCGCGGTGGGAGTGCCGCTCGGCATCATGGCCGCGAGGAAACCGCGCATCGGCGGCCCGCTGGCCGCGGTCGCGAGCATCGTGCAGACGATCCCGAGCCTCGCGCTCTTCGGGTTCCTGCTGCCGCTGCCGCTCGTCGGTGGCATCGGCGCCCGCACGGCGCTCGTCGCGCTGATCTTGTACGCGCTGCTGCCGATCGTCCGAACCACTTCCGCCGGCCTGCGTTCGATCGATCCCGCGATCCTCGAGGCCGCCGATGCGATGGGCATGACGCCCATGCAGCGGCTGTGGCAGGTCGAGCTGCCGCTCGCACTGCCGGCGATCATCGCCGGAATCCGCGTCTCGGCGGTCGTGGGAGTGGGCACCGTCACCATTGCCGCGGCGATCGGCGCCGGCGGCCTTGGCGAATACATCTACCGCGGCCTCTCGATGGTTGATGCCACCGTCATCCTCGCCGGCGCGATCCCGGTGGCGGCGCTCGCGCTCATCATTGACGGGTTGCTGTTCGCGGCGGCGCGGTCGTGGTCGTCGCGCGGCCGCAGGCGCAGGCTGGGGCCGGCGCTTGCCGCTGTCGTGGTGGTGCTCGGCATCGGCCTGGCGGCGCGCGGATACTCGGGCGACGAGCGCATCGTCGTCGGATCGAAGAACTTCACCGAACAGGTGATTCTTGGCGAGTTGATGGCGCAGGCTCTCGAGCGGTATGCGGGCCTGCAGGTAGACCGGCGTCTGAACCTGGGCGGCACCTTCATCTGTGACCGTGCGCTCCAGGCCGGAGACATCGACCTCTACGTCGAGTACAGCGGGACCGCGTTGACGGCGGTGTTCAAACAGCCGGTCGAGCGCGACCCTGCCGCCGTCCTCGAGGACATCCGGGTGCGCTACGCGGACACCGGCCGCACGATGCTGGCGCCGCTCGGGTTCAACAATACATTTGCCATCCTCGTGCGCAACGCCGACGCGCAGGCGCGCGGCCTCACCCGGCTCTCGCAGCTGGCCGCGCACGCGCCCGGCTGGCGCGCGGGGTTCGGCTATGAGTTTCTCGAGCGCGAGGACGGATACCGCGGGCTCGCGTCGGCCTACGGACTGCGGTTCAGCTCGGCGCCGCGCGTGATGGATCTCACGCTCATCTATCGCGCGCTCGCGCAGGGCCAGGTGGACGTGATTGCGGGAGATGCGACGGCAGGCCTCATCGATGCGCTCGGCCTCGCCGTGCTCGACGACGACCGCCAGTACTTTCCACCCTACGACGCCGTACCAATCGTGCACGCGGCGACGCTGCTCCGGCATCCGGCGATCGGGACCGCGCTGTCCCGCGTGAGCGGCCGAGTCACCGCGGCCGAGATGCGAAGGATGAACTACGCGGTCGACGGCGAGCGTCAGGATCCGGCCGCCGTGGTCCGTCGGTTTCTCGACGCCGTCGATCGCGGAGTATGATCAAGAAAAATGCGGAATCACCGAATTCAAAAGGCAAAATTCAAAAGTACGCCTATCGACGCTCTGCGCCAGGCAGCGCAGATGCCGGGCTTCAGGTCGCGTTTGCATGTCGCATCTGGCATTTGGCATTTGAGTAACAGCTCACCATGCCTACCCTGAACAGTTTCAGCACGCGCTCCGAGCTCCGGGCCGGAGACCGGGTGGTGCAGTACTACAGCCTGCCGGCGCTCGAGGAGGCGGGTTTTCCTGGTGTGCCGCGGCTCCCGTACTCGATGAAAATCCTGCTCGAGAACCTGCTGCGGCGCGAGGATGGCGCGTTCGTCAAAGCCTCCGACATTCGCGCGATCGCCGAATGGAACGCCACCGGCAACGTCGAGAAGGAGATTTCCTTCATGCCGGCGCGCGTCCTGCTGCAGGACTTCACGGGCGTCCCGTGCGTCGTCGATCTCGCCGCGATGCGCGATGCGATCATCTCGCTTGGCGGCAACCCTGACAGGGTCAACCCGTTGCAGCCGGTGGAGCTGGTCATCGACCACTCGGTGCAGGTCGACTACTTCGGACGGCCCGATGCGTTCGCGCTGAACGCCGAGCTGGAATTCTCGCGCAACCGCGAGCGCTACGCCTTCCTGCGCTGGGGGCAGAACGCGTTCGACAATTTCAAGGTCGTCCCGCCTGATACGGGCATCGTCCACCAGGTCAATATCGAGTACCTCGCCCGCGTGATCTTCTCCGAGACGGTGGACGGCCAGGCGATGGCGTACCCCGACACGCTGGTCGGGACCGATTCGCACACGACCATGGTCAATGGCCTGGGCGTGGTGGGATGGGGCGTGGGCGGGATCGAGGCGGAAGCGGCGATGCTGGGCCAGCCGATCTCGATGCTCATCCCGCAGGTGCTCGGCTTCCGCCTGACCGGCGCGATGCCGCAGGGCGCGACTGCCACTGACCTCGTCCTGACGATCACCGAGGTGCTTCGCAAGCATGGCGTCGTCGGCAAGTTCGTCGAGTTCTTCGGCGAGGGGTTGAGCGCGCTGACGATCGCCGATCGCGCGACGCTCGGCAACATGTGTCCCGAGTACGGCGCCACCGTCGCCATCTTCCCGATTGACGACATGACGCTCGACTATCTCCGCCTCACCGGCCGCACGGAGTCGGACGTGAAGCTGGTCGAGGCGTACGCTCGGGCGCAGGGCCTGTTCCGCACCAACGCGAGCCGGGAGGCCGTCTATTCGGAGTCGATCGACCTGGATCTGTCGACAATCGAGCCGAGCCTCGCCGGTCCGAAGCGCCCGCAGGATCGCGTGACGCTGAGGAAGGCGAAGTCGGCCTTCGCCGCCGCGCTGCCGACAATGCAGGTTCCATCGAAGCCGCTGAAGGGTGCGGGCGGCGCCGACGGCGGGGTACGGCAAGGCACCGCCACCAGCACCGGGGCAGTTGGCCAGTCCGGCGTTGCCGTGGCGGACGCGCTCGACGCGCTCGATCACGGCGCCGTCGTGATCGCGGCGATCACCAGCTGCACCAACACGTCCAACCCCAGCGTCATGATTGGCGCCGGCCTCCTCGCGAAGAAGGCGGTCGAGAAGGGGCTGACGCGCAAGCCGTGGGTCAAGAGCAGCCTGGCGCCGGGCTCGAAGGTCGTCACCGAGTACCTCAAGGCCGCGGGCCTCGACCGGTATCTCGACCAGCTCGGGTTCAACCTCGTCGGCTACGGCTGCACGACCTGCATCGGCAACAGCGGTCCGCTGCCCGACGAAGTGGGCACCGTCGTCCGCGAGAAGAACCTCGTCGTCTGCTCGGTGCTGAGCGGCAACCGCAACTTCGAGGGGCGCATCCAGCAGGACGTGCGGGCCAACTACCTGGCGTCCCCTCCGCTCGTGGTCGCGTACGCGCTTGCAGGTTGGATTACCAAGGACCTGACGAGCGAGCCGATCGGCGACGATCTGGCGGGAAAACCGGTGTACCTGAAGGAGCTCTGGCCGACCGAGCAGGAACTGCAGGAGACGATGCTGCGCGCCGTCACGGCCGACATGTTCCGCAGGAGCTACGCCGACGTGTTCGCCGGGGACGAGCGCTGGCGGAAGCTCCAGGTCCCCGCGGGCAACGGCTTCGCCTGGGACGACAGCTCGACCTACATCCGCAGGCCGACGTTCCTCGAGGGCATGACGATGTCGGCGAAGGCGCTCGCGGACATCAGGGGCGCGCGCGTGCTGGCGCTCCTCGGCGACAGCGTGACGACCGATCACATCTCGCCGGCCGGGTCCATCAAGGCCGACAGTCCCGCGGGGAAGTACCTGATCGCCAAGGGCGTGCCGGTGTCGGAGTTCAACTCCTACGGCGCGCGCCGCGGCAACCACGAGGTCATGATGCGCGGCACGTTCGCCAACACCCGGCTCCGCAACCAGGTTGCGCCCGGCACCGAGGGCGGCTGGACGAAGTACCAGCCGGACGGCGACGTCATGACGATCTACGACGCCTCGGTGAAGTACCAGGCCGCCGGTGTTCCGCTGATGGTGATCGCGGGCAGGGAGTACGGCTCCGGATCGTCACGCGACTGGGCGGCGAAAGGCACGCAGCTGCTCGGCGTGAAAGCGGTCATCGCGGAGTCGTTCGAGCGCATCCACCGCAGCAATCTCGTCAACATGGGCGTGCTGCCGCTCGAGTTCAAGGCGGGGCAGAACGCCGCCTCGCTCAAGCTGACAGGCACGGAGGAGTTCTATCTGTCCGGTGTGGCCGATGGCCTGCTACCGCGCGGCGATCTGCGCGTCGAGGCGAGGGCGGCGGACGGTACGACGAGGGAGTTCAGCGTGACGACGAGAATCGACACGCCGGAGGAGCTGGCTGCCTTCCGCCACGGCGGGATTCTGCCCTACGTCGTGCGGCAGCTGGTGAGCAGGAGCTGACGCAGGCCGGTCTGAAGACCGGCCTCTACGAAAACGAAACAGAGGCCGGCTTCTGCGAAATCAAGGGAGTTTCGTAGAGGCCGACCTCAAGGTCGGCCTTATGCTCACCGCGGACGCCGTCAAGCACAAGGCGCGGGAACTTGGGTTCGACTTGTGCGGGATCGCGCCCGCGGAGGCGTTTCCCGAGCTGTCGTTCCTGCGCGAGTGGCTCGATCGTGGGTACGCCGGCGACATGGGTTACCTCGCACGCTCCGCCGATCGCCGTGCCGACGTACGTGCCGTCGTGCCGGGCGCGCGCAGCGTCATTGTCACCGCCACCGTCTACAACGCCGACCGTCCCTATTCGACCGAAGTGGGGTCAGACCCCGGTCTGACCCCTGTCGCCCTGATCGCGCGCTACGCATGGGGCGACGACTACCACGAGGTGTTGAAGGCGCGCCTCGATGCGCTGCTGGCGTGGATGCGCGAGACGTCCCCGGAACCGTTCGCCGCGCGTGCATACGTGGACACCGGCCCCGTGCAGGAGCGTGTCTTCGCGCAATACGCGGGCCTCGGCTGGATCGGCAAGAACACCTGCCTGATCAACCCCGAACTGGGATCGTGGTTGTTCCTGTCCGAGATCATCTGCACGCTGCCGCTCGAGCCCGACACGCAGGGGCTCGAGCAGTGTGGATCCTGCACACGATGCCTCGAGGCGTGCCCGACCGGTGCCCTCGTCGAGGCAGGTGTGCTCGACTCGAACAGGTGCCTGTCGTACCTCACTATCGAGCTGCGCACGGCCATCCCGGAGGAGCATCGCCCGGCGCTCGGCCGCCACGTCTACGGCTGCGATATCTGCCAGGAGGTCTGTCCGTATAACCAGGTACCGCCTCGATCGGACGACGCCGGGTGGCAGCCCCGGCCCGCTCTCGATCTTCCCCGCCTCGTGGACCTGTGGCGCCGCCCCGACCGCGAGCTGCGCGCCATCCTGAAGGGGAGCGCGATGACACGCGCGAAGCTGACCGGCCTTCGCCGCAACCTCGCGGTGGCCATAGGCAATTCTGGGGACGCCGAGGCGATTGCAGCCTTGGCAGAAGAAAGCGACGAACGGCCCTCCGCGGAGGACGACATGGTGCTGGACCACATACGGTGGGCCGTAACCCGCGCTACTATTTGATCATGTCTGACGGGGCCGCACCTTTCCTGCTCCTCTCCATGCCGCAAATGGCCGATCCCAACTTCGCGCGCACGGTGGTCCTGCTCTGCGATTACACGGAGAAAGGGGCGTGGGGACTCGTCGTGAACCGGGAGATGGCGGAGCCGGCGTGGACGGTGGTGAAGACCGAGCCGCCGGTGCGCGTCGATCCCGATCTCAAGCTGTGGATTGGCGGGCCCGTCGACCCGCAAAAGACGTGGGTCCTGATGTCCGAGGCGCAAGGCCCCGATGACGAGCAATGCGAAGTCGCCCCGGGCGTGCTCGTCTCCGAGTCGCACGAGCTGACCTTGCGATTACTGCAGGCGCCGCCCTCTGCCCGGGCCCGCGTCATCGTCGGGTACGCCGGCTGGGGCCCAGGCCAGCTCGACAAGGAGATTGCCGCCTCCGCGTGGCTCATCACCGAGGTGGATTCGAAGCTGATCTTCGGCGTCCCGCCTGAACGGATGTGGGAAACCGCCATACGGCGTCTTGGAACGGACCCGTCGGCACTTCAGACGAGCCCTGGCGTGCACTGACGCGGGGGCTGAAGGCCCCGCGCTACGTTATCGAGAGTTGTGATTGACTCGTAGAGCGGGGGGCTTCAGCCCCCGCGGTTGCATTATGAAGAAGCTCTTTATGTCCCTCGCCGCTGCCACCGCCCTTGCCGCCGGTACGGCGGCGCAGTCGCGCGTCCCCGACGCCACCCAGCTGAAAGCGATGGCCGCGCGCTTTGCGCCGGTCGATCTCACCGCCGACGTCTCCGTGCTGCCGGCGAACGAGCGCCAGGCGCTCGCCAAGCTCGTGCAGGCGGCCACCGTGATGGATGCGCTGTTCCTCCGCCAGGTCTCGGCCGGCAACGAACCGATGCTCGTCCATCTCGTACGCGACCAGTCGGAGCTTGGCCGCGCGCGCCTGCACTACTTCCTGATCAACAAGGGCCCCTGGTCGCGTCTCGATCACGACGAGGGTTTCATCCCGGGCACGCCGCCGAAGCCGCCGCAGGCCAACTTCTATCCAGCCGGCGCGACAAAGGAAGAGGTCGAGGCGTGGCTGAAGACGCTGCCCGAGGCGGATCGCACGCGCGCGACAGGCTTCTTCACCACGATCCGTCGCGGGCCTGACGGGAAGCTGATGGCCGTGCCTTACAGCCTCGAGTACCAGGGCGAGCTCGCCCTCGCGGCCGGGCTGCTGCGCGAGGCGTCGGCGCTGACGAAAGAGCCCACGCTCAAGAGCTTCCTCGACAAGCGCGCCGCGGCGTTCATCAGCAACGATTACTACGACAGCGACGTCGCGTGGATGGAGTTGAACGCCAGCATCGAGCCGACGATCGGTCCGTACGAGGTGTACGAGGACGAGTGGTTCAACTACAAGGCCGCGTTCGAGGCGTTCATCACGCTGCGTGACGACGAGGAAACGAAGAAGCTCGAGCGGTTCGGCGGTGAGCTGCAGGACATCGAGAACAACCTGCCCATCGACGCGAGGTACCGCAATCCAAAGCTTGGCGCGCTGGCGCCCATTCGCGTCGTGAACACGGTGTTCTCGTCGGGCGACGCGAACCGCGGTGTGCAGACGGCGGCATTCAACCTGCCGAACGACGAGCGCGTCGTGGCCGAAAAGGGCAGCAAGCGCGTGATGCTGAAGAACAACCAGGAGGCCAAATTCAACAGGGTCCTGGTGCCGATCTCGAAGGTCGCCCTGTCAACCAGCGACCAGCGGACAGTGGTCTTCGACGCGTTCTTTACTCACATCCTGATGCACGAGTTGATGCACGGCCTGGGGCCGCACAACATCACGATCGGCGGCCGCGCCACCACGGTACGGCAGGAGATGAAGGAG
>DATDHP010000176.1:0-4210 GCA_036521515.1 Vicinamibacterales bacterium | reverse complement strand
CAGGGTTCGGGCGCCGGCGGTCGACGAGCATGTGCCCGGTCCGCCGCAAGTGCCACCCGAGGAACGGGAACTTCCCAAGCGACTCTTTCGCAATGATACGGAGCTGGTATGGCAGCGACCAGAAGAGAATGGGGATGTCGTAGATGCTCTGGTGATTTGCGACGAACACATACGTCCGCGCCGGTTCGAGGCGGTCGAGGCCGACCACCTCCACCTTGACGCCGGTCGTCTTCAGGATGAGGCGCGACCACTGACGGGCGCACCTGTGCGCGAAGTAGCCGCGCTTTTCGAACAGGCTCGAACCGAGCGACAACGTTCCCAGGACGATCGTGTACAGGGAGACGGCAGGGATCAGGTAGAAGACCGTCCGCCACCAGTGGTAGGGAGGAATTCTCACCAATACTCAATGCTCAATGCTCAGTGCCCAATGCCCAATGCAAAAGAACTCAATTCATTTTGGCATTGCGCAGTGGGCATTGCGCAGTGGGCATTGCTCGATTACTTGCCCGCGGCCGCGGCGTTCGGCGGAAGCGTCGGACGCACCGCCGGGGCGGGCCCGGCCGCGGAAGCGGGCGCGGCCTGCGCCGCCACGGCGGCGTCGATGAACCGGCCGAAGATCATCTTGCCCGCGGTCGTCTGCAGCACGCTCGTCACGACGATGTCGATGGTCTTGCCGATCATCTTCCGGGCGTTGTCCACCACGACCATCGTGCCGTCGTCCAGGTAGGCAACGCCCTGGTTGTATTCCTTGCCTTCCTTGAGGATGAACACCTTCATCAACTCGCCCGGCAGCACCACCGGCTTCAGCGAGTTGGCGAGCTCGTTGATGTTCAGCACCTCGACTCCGCGCAGCTGCGCCACCTTGTTCAGGTTGAAGTCGTTGGTGACGATTTTTCCCTGCAGCGTGCGCGCGAGCTCGATCAGCTTCAGGTCCACTTCGCGGACGTCGGGAAAGTCCACGTCGGAGATGGTGACCTCCACCCCCGCCATCTTCTGGATCTTCTGCAGGATGTCGAGGCCGCGTCGTCCGCGGTTCCGCTTCATGGAATCCGACGAGTCGGCCACCAGCTGCAGCTCCTTGAGGACGAACTGCGGGATGACGAGCGTGCCGTCCATGAAGCCGGTCTCGCAGATGTCGGCGATGCGGCCGTCGATGATCACGCTCGTATCGAGGATTTTGTACCGGCGCCGCGGGCTGGCCGCCCGGAACATCCCGATCAGGTTCGAGGGCTCGAGCCACTCGCCTTTCCGCGCACCCATCACCAGCCCGAGGTACGGCAGACCGAGCAGGATCAGGCTGTGGAGGAAGACGACGCGGCCGTCGCCCAGGTTGGCCCAGTAGAGCGCCGCCCCAATCGTCTTGGCCGCCGCCAGCCCGATCGCGCCGCCCAGCAGCGCTCCCAGCATGTGCGTGACCGAGATGTCCCTGAGCCGCATCTCCAGGGCGACGATGAGGGCGCCCATGATGGTGCCGAACTCGAGGTTTGGAAGGGCTCCACCGGAAAGGGGCTGCAGTTGATACGCCGAATAGCCGACGGCGGCAATGAACAGCAGACGCGCGAGAACGAACCAGGCCATGACCACCCCCAGAAGGGCGAATGAACCACCGAACCCCCGGTATGAACGGCCCACCTTAGAACCGCCGGGCCAGAAAATCAAGCGATGAGGTGATCGAGGGCCTCCCCGACGGTCCGGACTCCCACGAGGTCACACGAGCCGTCGGCCAGGGCGGGGTCGGTTGGATCCACGTTGGCCGACGGCAAAATGATGCGAGTAAAGCCCATCTGTACCGCCTCCCGGACCCGGAGCGCTGCCTGCGGAATGCCCCGGATCTCGCCGCTCAGGCCCACTTCACCGAAAACCGCGGTGGACGGTGACAGGCCACGGTTCCGGACGCTCGACGCAACGGCCGCCACGACGCTCAGGTCCGCCGCCGGTTCCTCGGTGCTCATGCCGCCGGCGATATTGACATAAACGTCGTCTCCAGCGAGCGTGAGCCCCGCTCGCTTCTCCAGAACCGCAAGGAGCAGCGACAGCCTGTTCTGATCGATGCCGATGGCCATGCGACGGGCGTTGCCGAACGCGCTGGTGCTCACGAGCGCCTGGACCTCGACGAGAATGGGGCGCGAACCTTCCACGCAGCACAGGACGGCGGAGCCCGGCGTGCCCGAGGCCCGCTCGGACAGGAACAGCTTCGAGGGGTTCGGCACCGCCCGCAACCCTGTGCCGGTCATCTCGAACACCCCAAGCTCGCTCACGGCGCCAAACCGGTTCTTGACGGCGCGCACGACCCGATGCGCGTGGTGACGCTCACCCTCGAAGTACAGCACCGTGTCGACGACATGCTCGAGCACCTTGGGGCCAGCGAGGCTTCCGTCCTTCGTGACGTGCCCGACGAGGACCGTCGGGATGTTCCGGCCCTTTGCCGCAAAGAGAAACTGCGTCGCCGCTTCGCGTACCTGGCCGATGCTGCCGGGCGCCGACTGGAACTTCAGAGAGAAGACGGTCTGGACGGAGTCAACCACGACGAGCGCCGGCTTCAGCCTCGCGATCTCTTCGAGGATGCGCTCGATGCAGGTCTCCGAGAGCAGGTACAACGGCGCTACCCCGACGCCGAGTCGATCGCCGCGGCTCTTGATCTGGTGCTCGGACTCTTCGCCGGACGCGTAGAGCACCGGTCCGGCCTGGCGCGCGAAGTGCGCCGCAGCCTGCAGCAGGAGCGTCGACTTGCCTATCCCGGGCTCGCCGCCGAGCAACACCAGCGAGCCGGGAACGACGCCGCCCCCGAGCACGCGATCGAACTCGTGAATGCCCGTGGAGAGGCGCGCGGCGTGTGCCGTCTCGACATCCGCATACAGCTTTGCCGAAGTCGCCGCCGCAAATTGAGCATACCGGTTTCCGGCCGCCGCCGCGACCGACGGGTCTACCGGGCGTTCCTCGACCAGCGAGTTCCACGCCCCGCATTCGTTGCAGCGGCCCGCCCACTTGGGCGCCTGCGCGCCGCACTCCTGACACACGAACACGACTCTGGGGGGCTTCATACGCTGCCACGGGCCGCGGAGACGCGAAGACGCGGAGCACGAACCAGGTTCTCCGCGTCGCCGCGTCTCCGCGGCTAGTCTTCAGTGTACTGCCGCTCGATGCGGGTACCTAACCGACACACGATCTCCCAGGGAATGGTTCCGATCGCCGCTGCGATCTCGCGCGCGTCGATGTGCTGCCGGCTCTCGCCGCCCTGGCGGCCGAGGATGACGACTTCGTCGCCCGGCTGCACCTGTTCGAGATCGGTCACGTCCACGGTGATCATGTCCATCGACACGGCGCCCACGATCGGGACGCGGACTCCGCGGATCAGCACATGCCCGCGGCCGGCCATGCGGGTATCCACGCCATCGGCGTAGCCCGCGGGGACGACGGCGATCGTGCGCGGCCTGTCGGGCACGAACCGCCAGCCGTAGCCGACGCCCTCGCCCGGACGCAGGCCCTTGACGGCCACGACGCGGCTCGTGAGCGACATCACCGGCTTCAGCGGAAGCTTCGAAGCAAGCGGCGGCGGCACGATGCCGTAGAGAAGGAGTCCTGGACGCACGATGTCGTACCACACGCGCGAGTCCCGCAGGAATGCTGCGCTGTTGGCCGCATGCCGCAGTACGCGGGGGCCGGCTGTAGCCGGCCCGGACAACGACTCAATCGTCGCCAGCGCCTGCTCGAACCGGACGCGCTGGTCGTCGAACACGAGACTGTCGGGCGTGTCCGCCGACGCAAAATGGGTGTAGACGGCATCGAGCGTGAGGTTGGCGCTGCCGAGCAACCCGGGGAGGGTCCGCCGAAGATTGTCATGCCTGAAGCCGAGGCGGTTCATCCCCGTGTCAATCTTCAGGTGATAGTGGATCACGCTCTGCCGCCTGGCCGCGGCGTGCTGCACCGCCCGGGCGGCAGACGGCGTGGAGATGGTCGGGGTCAGCGAGAACTCGAACAGGCCGTCGAGATCGCTGACGCTGAGCGCGCCGAAGACGAGGATCGGCACGCGCACGCCGGCGCGCCGCAGCACGATGCCCTCCTCGATGTCGGCGACGGCGAGCATCGTGGCTCCCGCCTCCTCGAGCGCGAGCGCCACGCGCGGCGAGCCGTGCCCGTAGGCGTTGGCCTTCACGACCGCAATGATCCCCGGCGGTCGGGCTCCGGGCTCCGTTTTTTCCGCGGGGGCTGA
>DATDHP010000175.1:0-2050 GCA_036521515.1 Vicinamibacterales bacterium | reverse complement strand
GAATACCAGTAGGGGCGCGATCGCTATTGCCGCGAGGAACAGCGATCCCGGGAGCGTGATGCGGTTCAGCGTCTTGGCCAGGTACCGCTCGGTCGGCGGGCCCGGCCGTATGCCGGGGATGAACCCGCCCTGCTTGCGGATGATGTCGGCTTGTTGCGCCGGATTGAACGCGATCGCCGTGTAGAAGTACGCGAAGAAGATGATGAGCAGGGTGTACATCCCGATGTAGAACCAGCTCTGGTTCTGCACGAGGTTGTCGTTGATGAACTCCTGGAGACCCTCCCACGGCGTCGCCGTGGCGATCAGCGCCGGGAACGACAGGATCGAACTGGCGAAGATCACGGGGATCACACCCGACTGGTTCACCTTGAGCGGTATGTAGGTGCTCTGCCCGCCGTACATGCGTCGCCCGACGACACGCTTGGCGAACTGCACGGGGATGCGCCGCTGCCCGGACTCCACGAACACGATGCCGACGATCATCAGGACGCCGATGCCGAGGATCGTGAAGAACTGGAACTGGCTGCCTTCGCTGTAGATCGCGGATCCCTGGGCGGGCAGGCGAGAGACGACCGAGGCGAAGATCAGGATCGACATGCCGTTGCCGATCCCGCGCTGAGTGATGAGCTCGCCGAGCCACATGATGAGCGCCGTGCCGGCGGTCCACGTGAGGACGATGAGGGCGGCGCGCCAGGTGTTGAATCCCGGGATCAGGTCGCGGCCCTCGAAGCCGGCGAACCCGAGCAGCCCGCTCCTCCCCTGGTGCAGCGCGAACACGAACCCAGTCGACTGCACCAGCGCGAGCGCCACGGTGAGGTAGCGGGTCCACTGGGTGATCTTCTTCTGCCCGACCTGGCCTTCGTTCTGCCACTCCTCGAGCTTCGGGATGACGACCCCGAGCAGCTGCATGATGATCGACGCCGTGATGTACGGCATGATCCCGAGGAAGAAGATCGCGACGTTCGTGATCGCGCCCCCGGAGAAGAGGTCGAGGAAGCCGACGACTCCTGTGTTCTCCGACTGCCGCTGCAGGTCCTTGATCGCGTCGAAGTCGATGTACGGGACCGGGAGGTGGGCGCCGAGGCGATAGATGCCGATGATCGCCAGCGTGAAGAAGATCTTGTTGCGCAGGTCGGGCACCCGGAACATGTTCCGCAGGCGGGAGAGCATGGGGGAGCGCGACCTCCTCTCGCGTCGGGAAGGCTTAGGTTAGCGGTTGGTCAGGGCGTTCCCCTTGGCGGGGGGACGCCGACGGAACGGCGGTGGGATGCGTTCGGTGCGCCCGCCCGCGCCCTCGATCGCCCGCGTCGCGGCAGCGGAGAACGCGTGCGCGCGGACGGTCAGGGCCTTCGTCAGCTGCCCGCGGCCGAGGACCTTGACGAGCCCTTGCTTGGCGACGAGGCCGCGCGATCGCAGGACGCCAGGGTCGACTTCGGCGCCGGCGTCGAACTCTTCGAGCGTGTCGAGGTTCACGACCGCGTACTCGACGCGAAACGGGTTCGTGAAGCCCTTTGCCTTCGGTGTGCGGCGCGTGAGCGGTGTCTGCCCGCCTTCGAAGCCGGGCTTCACGGTGTCGCGCGCGCCCTGGCCCTTCATGCCGCGTCCCGCGGTCTTTCCGCCCTTGCCCGCGATGCCGCGGCCCGGTCGCCGGCGGCGCGTGCGCGCGCCCGGGGAAGCCTGGAGGTCGTGCGGCTTGATCGTCATACCTCTTCCACCTCGACAAGATGCGGAACCTTGCCGAGCATGCCGCGGATCTCGGGACGGTCGGGCTGCTCGACGGTGTCGTTGATCCTGCGCAGTCCGAGCGCGCGCAGCGTCCCCCGCTGCTTCGGCTTGAGCCCGATCGTCGACCGCATCTGCGTGATCCGCAGCGTCGTCATCACGCGACCTCTGTCGTCTCGGTCTTCGCCCGGGCGCGCTCGCGGTAGGCGCGCAGCATCCCGGCCGAGGACACCTCTTCCGGTGACTTCCCGCGCAGCTCGGCGACTTCGTCGGGACGGCGCAGCGACTGGAGCCCGGAGATGGTCGCCCGGGAGACGTTGATCGCATT
>DATDHP010000174.1:0-14831 GCA_036521515.1 Vicinamibacterales bacterium | reverse complement strand
TGAACGCAGTGCCCGAGCGCCAGGCGCTCGATGTCCTGCTGCGCAGCGTCAGCGGCTACATGCTCGGCCCGCGGGCGGCCAGCACACCCGGCGTCACGGTGTTCGATCGCATCATGATCCTGCCGACCAGCACGCCGCCCGCCAATCCGCCGCCCACAGCAGGTCGAGGATTCCCGCCGCCGCGGCCTCAGGCTGGCATACCGCAGCCGATGATGCCGCAGTTGCCATTCGTGCCGAGTCCCGACGAGATCGACGAGGATGACGAGGATCTCCTGACCGACGACATCCAGCCGCCGGTCGTGACCCCGCAGGTCCGGCCACGCCCGCTTCCGCGTGAACTCATGCCGCAGGGCGGACAACCGCCGCCGCTGCCATTCGAGATCCCGACGGACGATCCTGATGTGGACCCCGCCGAGCAGCCCACGGCGCAGCCGCAGCGCCCGACGCCCGGCAACCCGGTCGGGATTCCTCCCGGCACGGCAGCCCGACCCGGTGTCATCACGCCCGTCCCGCAGGGACCCCAGCAACGCACGCCGCGCACTGATCCGGAGCCGTAGTTTTTCCGGGTCCCCGGATCCGGGATCCCGGATCCCGGGTCCCGGATTCCGATCCCGGATCCCGAGTCCCGTTCGCCCCGTCCTACAATAGCCTGGTGTCGGAAATCGACCGCTTCAAGCCTGACGATCGCCGCGGCGTCGACACGCTGTACAGGCGCACTCACGGCGCCGATGCGGCCGAAGCCCATCGTCTCCGCTGGGATTGGCAGCACCGTCGCAACCCGTACAACCCCACAGGCCAACCTGGCATCTGGGTCGCCCGTGAAGGTCCTACCGTCGTCGGACACTATCCGACGCTGCCCGTCCGGCTGTCGCTGAAAGGGCTCGAGGTTGACGGCGCGTGGGGCAAGGATGCGATGGTCGCCCCCGAGCGTGACCGCCAGGCGCTGGACGAGGCGCTCGTTCGCGCGTGCGATCGCAACACCGGCGCCGTCCTCACGCTCGGCGCGTCGACTGGATCGCGGCAGATCCTCGATCGGCTGCACTGGCCCCAGTCGCACGTCCTGCCGTGCCTCGTGAAGCCACTCACGCGGCGCGCCGTTCGTTTACGGAACTGGCCGACGCCAATCAATCGGCTCGTGTCGGCGATTACGCTGCCTGTCGTGCACATCGTGTCGCGCTCGCGGCCGCTTCGCGCCGAGTGCGAGCCGATCCGCCGCTTCGAATCGTCGTTCACGGCGCTATGGGAACGCCTGGCGCCCAAATTCGATCTGGCGGTTCGCCGTGATGCGCCGTACTTGAACTGGCGCTACGTCGAGCCGCCGCACGTGCGCTACGCCGTTGTCGCACTGAAGCGCCAGGGAGAGGTGCAGGGCTACGCGGTGTACCGCCATCGGCACGAGCCGCTCGGCCGGGTGACCATGCTCGTGGACTTCCTGGTCGATCCGGAAGACGTGTCGGGCCTGAAGACGCTGCTTCGCTGGGTCGACCGCGCGGCTCGCGCCGAGGATGCCGACAAGGTGCGCTGCTACGCGATGCACGCCGCCTTCCGACGCGTGCTCCGGCGCAACGGCTACTTCAACGTCAAGTCCACGCTCGAAGTGGCGCTGAAGGTCAACGCAGTGCAGGTGCCGAAAGGCTTCTACGACGAGACGGACGGCTGGCACATCACATACGGGGACTCGGACCAGGATCATTGAACTCCCTTACGACGGATTAGGACGATGAGTCTCAATCAGCAGGTCGCACGGGACATCGCCGCCGCGATGAAGGCGAAGGACCAGGCACGCCTGTCCGCGCTGCGGATGCTGAAAGCGGCGATGATGAACAAGGGCGTCGAGAAGGGACGCGACCTCGACGACGCGGAGGTCCTGCAGGTCGTGTCGTCGCTGGTCAAGCAGCGGCGCGACTCGATCGAGCAATTCTCCAAAGCGGGCCGCACCGATCTGGTTGAAAAGGAGACCGGCGAGATTGCCGTGCTCGAGCGCTACCTGCCGCCGGCTGCCTCGGCGGAAGAGATCGACGCCGCCGTGGCCGCCGCGATTGCCGAGAGCGGCGCCAGCTCGCCCAGGGACATCGGCAAGGTCATGAAGGCCGTGATGCCGAAGCTCGCCGGCAAGAACGCCGACGGGCGAACGATCAACGAGGCCGTCCGCCGCAAGCTTGGCGCAGCCTGACACCCCGTCCCCCTCCACCTCGTCGACGATCGCCCGCTCGGCCGCATCGGCCGGCGCGGCGACGATGACGAGCCGCATCCTGGGCGTTGTCCGCGAGCAGGTGCTGGCGGCGCTGTTTGGCGCGGGCAACGCGATGGATGCCTTCAACGTCGCGTTCAGAATCCCCAATCTCGTGCGCGATCTGTTCGCCGAGGGCGCAATGAGCGCCGCCTTCGTGCCGACCTTCACGAAGAAGCTCGCGACCGACGGGAAGGAGTCGGCGTGGCGCCTGGGCAACCACGTCATCAACGCGCTCCTTCTGATCACGGCGGTCCTGGTGGCGCTCGGGGTGGTGTTCGCCGAACCGCTGGTCACCGCGTTCGCCGGCGAGTATCGCGCCGTCCCGGGAAAACTGGAGCTCACGGTCCTGCTGACCCGGATCATGCTGCCCTTCCTGACGTTCGTGGCGCTCGCGGCGGCTGCGATGGGCATGCTGAACTCGCTCCACAAGTTCTTCATCCCGGCGCTCTCGCCTGCCATGTTCAACGTGGCGACGATCATCAGTGCCTTCGCGCTCGTCCCGCTCATGCCGGCGTTCGGCCTGCCGGCGATCACCGCGATCGCCATCGGCACGCTGATTGGCGGCGTGGCCCAGTTCGCCATCCAGTGGCCGCTGCTTCGTCGTGAAGGGTTCGCCTACCGGCCCCTGCTGAAGTGGAACGACGAGGGGCTCCGGCGAGTGCTCGTGCTGATGGGACCGGGCACCATCGGCGTGGCCGCCACGCAGGTGAACGTGTTCGTCAACACGGTGCTGGCGACTTCCGAAGGCACGGGCGCCGTGTCCTGGCTGAACTTCGCGTTTCGCGTGATGTACCTCCCGATCGGGTTGTTCGGCGTCTCCATCGCGACGGCCACCCTCCCGGCGGTGTCCCGTCATGCCGCGCAGCAAGACAGGGCCGCCGTGCGAAACACGATTGCCGACGGCATCTCGCTGATGCTGATGCTGAACGTGCCAGCGACGCTCGGCCTGATCGTCCTCGCCACGCCCATCGTGCGCCTCATCTTCGAGCGCGGCGCCTTCACCGCCGCGGATACCGCCGCCACGGCCGCTGCGCTGCAGCTCTACGGAGTGGGCTTGCTGGGCTATTCGGTCGTGCGCATCGTGTCACCGGCGTTCTACGCGCTCGGGCACGCGCGCACGCCGGTAAAGGTCAGCGTGGCAACCGTGCTCTTCAACGCCGCGCTCAACGTCATGCTGGTCCAGGTGCTCGGGTACCGCGGGCTCGCGCTCGGCACCTCGATCGCGGCGCTGTTCAACGCCACGCTGCTGCTCGCCCTGCTCCGGCGCCACCTCGCGGGACTCCACGGCAGGCGCGTGGCGGCATCGATGCTCAGGATCATCGTGGCGTCGGCGCTGATGGCCGGCACGGCGTTCGCGGTCGACGCGTGGATGCCCCCGCTCGTTCCCGGCAGCGGCCTCGTTCAGCAGATGATTCGGCTCGGCGCGTCGATCGGCGCGGCCGTTGCCGTGCTGGCGATTTCGGCGCACGCGCTGCACATCAGCGAGTTCCGCCGCGGGATGGCGCTCGTGACGCGACGGCTCTCGAGAAAACGATGATGCCATTGCGGCCTCTCGGCCTCCACCCGACAATCCTGCTGCTCGCCAGCACCCACTTCCTGGTCGACGGCTTCGGCAACATGTACGCGCCTCTGCTGCCGCTCCTGATCCCACACCTGAACCTCTCGTTGACGGCTGCTGGCACGCTGCAGGGGTGTTACCAGATGGCCAACTCCGTCTCGCAGCTGGGGTTCGGACACCTGGCGGACCGGTGGCGTCCGCGCGTGTTGCTCCTCGCGGGCCCGATCGTCGCGGTCACGGTGCTGTCGCTGGTCGGTCCTGCGCCGCACGTGTGGGTGCTCGGGGCGGTGTTGATCCTCGGCGGTCTCGGTGGCGCCGCATTCCATCCGCCCGCCGCCGCCCTCGTCCACCGGTTGGCCGGCACTCGCCAGGGGCTGGCGATGTCGTTTCACATCACCGGAGGTTCGCTCGGCTTCTCGCTCGGCCCGCTGGTCTTCGCACCGTTTGCCGAACAATACGGGCTGCAGTGGACACCCCTGCTCATGCTGCCGGCGCTGATGCTGCTCGCCCTGTTCCTGCGCGGCGTGCCACCCATCGACCACCTGCAGGAACGGCACGAGGCAGCAGGATTCCGCGCCCTGCGTCCCTATGCGAAGCCGCTCACACTTTTGTACTTCATCGTCGTGCTTCGCACGGTGACGGCGCTCGCCTTTGCGACCTTCATGCCGGTGATGCTGACCAGACGTGGTCTGTCCGTGTCCGAAGCCGGGACGGCGGTCGCCGCGTATCTGTTCGTGAGCAGCGTCGGCGGGTTTCTCGGCGGCCCGCTGTCCGACCTGTGGGGCGCGCGGCGCGTCATCATTCTCTCGTTGGTGCTGGCCGTCCCGTTTCTTGCCGTCGCGCCGGGCCTCGACGGCTGGACATTTGTGACGGTCGCCTCGTTCGGTGGATTCCTGCTCCAGTCCACGCTCCCGGTCAACGTCACCTTTGGCCAGATGATCGCGCCGATCAGTGCCGCGACCGTATCGTCCCTGATGATGGGCTTTGCCTGGGGCATGGGCGGACTCAGCGCGCCATTTGTCGGCATGCTGGGTGACCGTATGGGTATCGAACGGACGCTGGTCTTTCTGGCATTTATTCCGCTCGTTGCGGCCGCGTTGGCTTTGCCGCTCCCCCCGGGGAAACACGGCCATGCCGTGGCGCGGGCGTCCGATATTGCGACACCGGAAACCACCGGTACGGATGTTGCTCCGTAGCACCGAATTGGAACAGACTGAAGCGAGATGCGATCCCGATATCCCTCGTCCTCCGGCTTCGCGTATTCCTTCGGCCCTGGTCCGCTGACGCCTGCCATCAAGGCGCTCGTCGTCGCGAACGTCGCGCTGTTCCTCATCGACTGGATCGCGCAGGGGGCGCTCCGGCGGCCGTTTGGCCTGAGCCCCGAAGACGTCGTGGAACAGCTGCGCCTCTGGCAGCCGTTCACCTACATGTTCCTGCACGCCGGGATCTTCCACATCCTGTTCAACATGCTCGCGCTCTGGATGTTCGGCGTCGAGCTCGAGCGGATGTGGGGCAGCCGGTTCTTCGTGAAGTACTACTTCGTCTGCGGCGCCGGCGCCGCGCTGACGACCATGGTGCTGGCGTTCACGCCGTTCGGGTTCGCCAGCCAGCTCTACTCGTCGCTGACCATCGGCGCCTCGGGCGCCGTGTACGGCATCCTGCTCGCGTACGCGTTGTACTTTCCGGACAGACCGATCTACATGTACCTGGTCTTTCCAATTCCGGCAAAGTACTTCGTCATGATCATCGGCGCCATCTCGCTGCTGTCCTCGACGGGAGGACCAGGCGGCGGCGTGGCGCACACGACTCACCTGGGCGGTCTGGTTGCGGGTTATCTCTATCTCAAGGGTCTCAAGGGCGGGCGACTCCGCGTGATGTCCGAGCTCAAGTACAGATACCTCAAGTGGCGTATCAACCGCATGCGCCGCAAGTTCGACGTCTACTCAGGCGGACGCGCTGACGACGTCGACCGCCGGGTTCATTAGAAACAAGGCACAAGGCTCAAAGCTCAAGGCACAAAGGGACGCTCGTGTGACCTTGGGCCTTGGGCCTTGTGCCTTGGGCCTTGCTAAGGCCTCACACTCCATGGCAACCGCGCGCCGCCGACGGCGAGCGCCAGCAGGCCACCCAGCACCGGCAGTCCCGTACCGTCGATGAGAAACTCCCACGAAAAGTAGCTGCCGAGCGCGAAGTGAAAATTCGTGACCATCGCCAGCGCGACGGCGGCGACGAGCCGCGGCCAGAAGCCAAGGATCAACGCGACGCCCGTGCAGAGCTCGGCCAACGGCACCAGCCGGGCGAAGAGCGGCACGCCGGGCATCGCGATGGTCTCGATGTACCAGCGGACGATCGGCGCCGGCGCGTTCCGCATCGATCCCTGCAGCCGTTCCGAAAGGATGCCGCTGTCGAGGAACCATGGCAGCTTGCTGAGGCCCTGGGACACGAAGAATGCGCCGAGCAGCAAAGCCAGCAGGCGGAGGGCGACGAGGGCCGGCGGGGCGCTACTGCTGGTCCGAGGCCTGACGGTCGTCATCTCTCAACCAGTCGCTCCGAACGGGGCTGAAGACGTCGAGCTCCAGCGTGTCCTCGAGCGCTTCCGCCTGGTGCGGCAGGCGGGAGGGAATGTGCAGCACCTCGCCCTCGCGCACGATCACTTCCTCGCCGCCGACCAGGAACTTCAGCGCGCCCTGCAGGATGTACGTCATCTGCTCGCTTTCATGGGCGTGCATCGGCACCAGCGCGCCTCGTTTCAGATAGATCTGCGCGAGCATCTCGCGTTCGCCGGCAACGATTTTCTGCGAGATCATCTCGGTGATCTTCTCGAGCGCAATCTCGTCCCAGCGGTGGAGCCGCACGGTGGTCATGGCGTTCCCGATAGTGCCATAATTTCCTGCATATGAAGGGGTCGACCCTGACCAGCGGCGCGGACACCCGCGCGAACGGCGCACAGGGGCGACGCGAGCACGAGGGGCTGACGCGTGACGAGCTGCTGACGGCATATCGCACGATGCTGCTGTCGCGAAAAATCGACGACAAGGAGATTCAGCTCAAGAACCAGAGCCAGGCGTTCTTCCAGATCAGCGGCGCCGGGCACGAGGCCATTCTCGTCGCCGCCGGCACTCATCTCCGCGGCGGCTACGACTGGTTCTTTCCCTATTACCGCGACCGCGCGCTCGTGCTGTCGCTGGGGGTCACAGCGCTCGAGATGCTGCTTGCCTCGGTCGGGGCCAGGGACGATCCCGCCAGCGGCGGCCGGCAGATGCCGTCGCATTGGGGACACAGGAAGCTGAACATCCCGTCGCAGAGCAGCGCGACCGGCACACAGGCGCTCCACGCCGTCGGGGCCGCCGAGGCTGGCATCATTTACCAGCACGTCGGGGCCATCCCGGATCGCCAGTCGAAATTCGAGGCCGACGAGGTCATCTACGTGTCCGTGGGCGACGGCACGACCAGCGAAGGGGAGTTCTGGGAGTCGCTCAGCACAGCGTGCATCAGGAAGCTGCCGGTCCTGTACCTCATCGAGGACAACGGCTACGCCATCTCCGTTCCGGTCGAAGTCCAGACGCCGGGCGGCGACATCTCGCGCGTCGTCGAGGGCTTCCCGGACCTGCGCGTGTTCCGTGTCGACGGCACGGACTTCCTCGCGAGCTACCGCACGATGCGCGAGGCGGTCGCGCACGTGCGCGAGCGCAAAGGGCCGGTGCTGGTGCACGCCACCGTCATTCGCCCCTACTCGCACTCGCTCTCTGATGACGAAAAGCTGTACAAGACGCCGGCCGAACGGGAAGCAGAGGCACGACGCGATCCGCTGGTCCGGATGCGGCAGTTCCTGAAGTCCGAGGGGCTCGCCACCGATGAAGACTTCGCCGACATCCTCGAGTCAGTCGAGCGCGAGGTGAACCAGGCCGCACTGGACGCATTGAAGGCGCCGAAGCCGGAGCCTGAAACCGCGACACACTTCGTGTTTTCCCCCGACGTCGATCCGACCTCGGCGGAATTCTCGACCGGGCGCGCGCCGAAAGGCGCGAACGACACCATGGTCGCCGCGATCAATGCCACGTTGAAGGACGAGATGGCGCGGGACCCTCGCATGGTGATCTTCGGCGAGGATGTCGCGGACGCAACCCGCGAGGAAGCGCTGCCGCTGGTGGCCGGAAAGGGCGGCGTCTTCAAGGTGACGCATGGCCTCCAGCGGCTCTACGGGAGCGACCGCGTCTTCAACTCGCCGCTGGCGGAAGCCAACATCGTGGGTCGTGCCGTCGGCATGGCGTTGCGCGGGCTCAAACCGGTCGTCGAGATCCAGTTCTTCGACTACATCTGGCCGGCCTTCATGCAGATACGCGATGAGCTCGCGATGATGCGCTACCGGTCGGCGAACAACTGGAAGGCGCCGGTCGTGATCCGTGTGCCGATCGGCGGATACCTGCGCGGCGGCGCGCCGTATCACAGCCAGTCGGGTGTGGCGATCTTTGCCCATTCGCCCGGCATTCGCATCGTGTTTCCCTCGAACGCCGAGGACGCGGCGGGTCTGCTGCGTACCGCGATTCGCATCGACGACCCGGTGTTGTTCCTCGAGCACAAGCACCTCTACCGCCAGACGTACAACAAGGGTCAGTATCCGGGCGCGGACTACACGATCCCGTTCGGGAAGGCGTCGGTCGTCCGCGAGGGAACCGATGTCGTTGTTTTCACGTGGGGCGCGCTCGTGCAGCGCTCGCTGCTGGCGGCGCAGCAGGCGGAAAAGGATGGCGTGAGCGTGGCGGTGATCGACCTCCGGACGATCATCCCGTACGACTGGGACACGATTGCCGACTACACGCGCAGGACCAACCGGGTCCTCGTGGTGCACGAGGATCAGCTGACGGCCGGCTTCGGCGCCGAGATTGCCGCGCGGATTTCCGAGGAGCTCTTCGAGGACCTCGACGCGCCGGTGAAGCGCGTCGCCGCGAAAGACTGTCCTGTCGCATACGCGCCGGTCCTCGAGGAAGCCATCCTCCCGAATTCCGCCGACGTCGTCCGGGCGATCCGCGCGCTCGTGAAGTATTGAGGCGAACGTTTTACCAATGCGCCGAGCCACGGAGGCACGGGGACACGGAGGTCTTTCAGGCCGTTTGCGCTCCGTGACTCCGTGTCTGGCACCCCACCGCGCAGGCGTGCGCGGCGGGGACCCCGCTCTCCGTGGCCCGTCGCACGCGAAGACTCTGCGGGCGCTGCGAGTTTCTGCGGTGGCTCTTTTGGTTGCAACCAACGTGGTCACCGGCGCCGCGCTTCCAGTCGAAGTCCTCCGTTCGGTAGGCGGCCTCCCTCCCCACATCGTGGGCCTGTTCCAGGAGCCCATCGCCTTCCAGCACGTGGCCGGCGGACCGTACTACGTCTTCGATCGCCGGGGGCACACCGTCTACACGGTCGATGCGGATCGCAGCAGTGCGCGCAAGCTCGTCGAGATCGGCCAGGAGGCGGGGCGCATCATTCAGCCCAGCGGGTTCGACGTGGCGCCCGACGGCAGCTCGTTCGTGGTGGCGGACGCGCCGCGCGGGCAAGAGCGCATCCAGTTCTTCGGTCCTGCAGGCCTGCGGAGTTTCGGCTTCGTCCTTCCGGGCCGGCCAACCCCGGGTGTGTCCATCGGCAGTCTCGTGCTGAACGGCGTCGGCTCACTCCAGTACACGGGCTCTACGCTGCTCACCAGTCATCCGGAAAGCGGTGCGCTGTTCACCGAATATGCGGCGAGCGGCTGGGCGCGGCGCAGCTTCGGCCTGCTCCGGACCACCGGGCACGAAAGCGACCGCGACCTGCACCACACGCTGAATGCCGGCCTTCCGCTCGTCGATCCGACCGGCGGTTACTTCTACGTGTTCATGGCGGGGCGCCCGGTCTTCCGCAAGTACGACGTGAAGGGCGCGCTCGTCTTCGAGCGGCACATCGAGGGCGTCGAGCTCGACAACTGGCTGGACGCCATGCCGACGGTCTGGCCGACACGGCGCGTGGAGAACCGCGAGGTGCCGTACATCGCACCAACAGTTCGCACCGCCGCCGTGGACGGATCTGGGCAGCTGTGGGTTTCTCTCGCGGTGCCGTACACGTATGTGTACGACCCCCAGGGGGACAAGGTCCGCACCGTGCAGTTCAGCGCGGCGGGCGTCATCAGCCCGACCAGCTTGTTTTTCGCGCGCGACGGCCGTCTACTCGTGACGCCCGGCTGCTACGAATTCGACCCGCGCGGGCGTTGGCCCTGATCATGGTCCGGCCCCACGAGCCACGGAGACACGGAGCCACGGAGGTGGGCTATCTCGGGATCTCGGTATTTTCGACCTTGAATTGGAAAGCCCCAGATCCGGAAAAGACCAACTCCGTGGCTCCGTGCCTCCGCGGCCCGTCGCAGTGAAAAGCGTTCCAGATCGATGCTGAGCGCGTCGCATCTCACCCGACAATTCGACGACCGCGTTGCCGTCCAGGACGTGTCTTTCGACCTGGCGCCCGGCGAGATCTTTGCGCTCCTCGGGCCGAACGGCGCTGGCAAGACGACAACGCTCCGCATGCTCGCGGGACTCATCGAACCGACCTCCGGCCGCGTGGATGTCCACGGTGAGCCGATGTCCCGTCGGAACGCGTCCCGCCTGCGTGGTCGGATCGGGTTTCTTACCGAGGCGCCGGGACTGTGGGATCGCCTCACCGTCCGGCAGAACCTCGTCACCTACGCGCGACTCCACGGCCTGCCATCGCCGGCGAGCGCGGTGGACACGGCGCTCGAGTTGTTCGATATCCGCGACCGCGCCCGCGATCAGGCCGCGCAGCTCTCGAAAGGCTTGAAGCAGCGCGTGGCGCTGGCTCGCACGCTGCTCCATCGGCCCGAGGTCGTGCTGCTCGACGAGCCGACGTCGGGACTCGATCCCGAGAGCGCCCGCGACGTGCGCGAGCTCGTCCTGCGGCTGCGCGACGAGCGCCGCGCGGTGCTGCTGTCGACACACAACCTCGACGAGGTGGAGCGCGTCGCCAATCGCGTCGCCGTGCTGCGCACGCGGCTCATCGCCGTGGATACACCGGCCGCGTTGCGGGCACGACTGTTCGGCGCACGGCTTCAGATCGCGCTCGTTCCACCCGCCGAACCGTTCGCAGCGCTGCTCCGGCGGTCGGGACACGGCGACGTGCGTGCCGAGGATGGCATGCTGTCGATCGCGGTGGACGACGCGGCGGCGAGCGCGCCGGCCATCGTGCGGCGACTCGTGGAAGCCGGAGCCCAGATCCGGGCGGTCGTCCCGGAGGAGCCACCGCTCGAGGAGGTGTACCTCCGCCTGCTCCAGGAGGAACAGCCCGCATGACGCGTATCCGGGCGCTGCTCGCCAAGGAGATCGCGGACCTCCGGAAGAACCCGGCGTTGCTCGCGCCGGCGGTGCTCACCGGGTTCATCTCCATCCTCCTGCCGTTCTTCGTCGCCATCGTGGTTCCGTACGTCGCCGGCGAACGGCTGTCCGATTCGAGCGACTTCAAGATCGCGCTCGAGATGTACAAGGACCAGCCGTCGATGCGGACGCTCGACCCGGAAGGCGCCATCCAGGCGTGGATCTTCCAGCAGTACCTCATCATGCTCGTGCTGACACCGGTCGCCGGCTCGATGTCGCTGGCCGCATACAGCGTCATCGGCGAGAAGCAGGCGCGGACACTCGAGCCGCTGCTGGCCACGCCGATCACGACCTTCGAGCTCCTCGCCGGCAAGGTGGCGGGATCGCTGCTTCCAGCCCTGGTGCTGACCGCCGTCTGCTTCGGGACGTATCTCCTCGCCGTGGCGCTGATCGCGCGCGCGGGCGTCTATACCGTCCTCTTCACTCCGCGATCGCTCGCCGTCGTGTTCGTGCTCGGACCGCTGGCCGCCCTGGCGGCACTGCAACTCGCGGTGTGCGTGTCGTCCCGCGTCAACGATGCCAGGAGCGCGCAGCAGATCGGCGCGCTCATCATCCTGCCCATCACCGGCCTCTTGATCGCGCAGTTGACCGGCTACGTGCTGCTGACCGTGCCCGTGATCCTGTTCATCGGCCTCGCGCTGGCGGGCCTGAACATCGGACTGATGCTGATCGGAATCGCGCTGTTCGACCGCGAGTCGATTCTGACGCGGTGGAAATAGCGGAACCAGCCAAGTGGTGACCGGTGACCGCCGCGTGTGATACAACGCTTGCCAAAAGGGACCAACAGGCCGGTTTCGCGACGTGCGGGAACGCCAACGGCACGAAGGAGCAGAGACCGATGAAGACGCTGCCTGGCTTCGCTTGGGCGCTCGTCGTGGCATTCGCAGCGACCGCCTGGGGACAAGGCGTGCAGACGGGAGCCCTGACGGGCACCGTTCGAGATCAGAGCGGCCTGGTGCTGCCGGGCGCGACGGTGACGGCCACATCACCGGCACTGCAGGGCGCGCGCGAGGCGGTGAGCGACGCCAATGGCGTGTACTCGATTCCGGGGTTGCCGCCGGGCGTGTATACCGTTCGCTTCGGGCTGGGAGGCATGCAGCCGCTCGAGATCACACAACGCGTGGATCTCGGGGTCACCGCGCGCGCTGACGTGACGCTGGTGCTGGCCAACGTCGCCGAGACGGTGCAGGTCGTGGCAGAAACGCCGTCCATTCTGGCGACCGTCCAGGGCGGGATGAACATCCGCACCGAAGTGTCCGACAAGCTTGCCACCCCACGGACGCTCTGGGGCCTCGCCGAGCTGGCGCCGGGGCTCACCGACAACACGCCGAATGGGACTCAGGTCACAATCGGGGGCGGGTTCGCGTACGACAACCAGTTCATGGTCAATGGCGTCGACATCGCCGACAACATCTTTGCTCAGCCGAACAACCTCTTCATCGAGGATGCCATCGAGGAGGTGCAGGTCCTCACGTCAGGCATCTCCGCCGAGTTCGGCCGCTTCGGCGGCGGCGTCGTCAACGCCATCACGAAGAGCGGCGGCAACGACTTCAGCGGATCCGGACGCGTCAACCTCTACAGCCCGTCGTGGACCGAGCGGACGCCGTTTGAACGGACGAACAACACGCCGCGGAACCGGGACGTGCAGCAGAACTACGAGGGCACAGTGGGCGGCCCGGTCCTTCGCGATCGCCTCTGGTTCTTCGGTGCCGGCCGAACGCAGGAGTCTTCGTCGCCAGCGCCGCTTCAGGACACGGGCATTGCGTTTTCGAACCAGGCAACGAACCGGCGAGGCGAGATCAAATTCACGGGAACGTTCGCCCGGAACCATACCGTCCTGGGGAGCTATCTCAGGAACAACAGCGAGCAAACGCAGGTCGCGATTCCCGGCAGCATGGAGCTCTCGACAGTCATCACCCGCCAGTTACCGAACGACCTCTGGGTCGTCAATTACCGGGGGACGCTGCGCCAGGTCCTCGTCAGTCTCCAGGTATCGCGGCGGAGGTTCCAGTTCCTGAACGCCGGCGGCACCGAGACCGACATCCTCCGTTCGCCATTCCGCTCACGCGGGGTGCTTTCCGGCGTTCCGACGAACCGCTACTACAACGCGCCGTACTTCGACGCCACCGACCCCGAAAATCGCAATAACAGGCAGGTGAGCGGATCGGCGAGCTGGCTGCTGACGACGACGAGGGTCGGCAGCCACGACCTCAAGGCCGGGTTCGAAAACTACCAGACGACGTACCGTGGAGGCAACTCACAAACCGCGACAGGGTATGTGTTCCGATCCGACTACCTGATCGCCGGCGGCCGTCCCGCGCTCGACGCACAGGGACGCGTCATCCCGGTGTTCCAGCCGGGCGTGTCGCGCGTCGACAACTGGCTGGCCACTCGCGGCGCGGTGATTGACATCATGACCAACTCGTTCTACGTCCACGATCGCTGGACGGCCAGCAATCGTCTGACCTTCGATCTGGGCACTCGCTTCGAGATGGTCGATAGCGACGCCACCGGCGACATCGCAACGGTGGACACGAGGACGGTCGTACCGCGGCTGGGCGCGTCGTACGACGTGACGGGATCGGGCCGCTGGATCGCGCAGGCGACCTACGGCCACTACGCCGGCAAGTACACCGAAGCCATCTTCGCGAACAACACCGACGTCGGCAATCCGAGTCAGATAGTGTACGGGTACACCGGGCCGCCCGGACAGGGAGTCGATTTCGTCCCCGGGTTCGACCTCGGGAACTACACGCAACTCATCACCGGCAACTTCCCGACGGCGAACGTCACGTTCGACCAGGGGCTGCACTCTCCGGTCAGCAAGGAGATCACGCTCGCCCTCGCAACCCAGATTGGCCGCCGCGCAGCGTTCAGAGTGATGTACCAGCAGCGGGCAATCGGCGGGTTCATCGAGGATTACATCGACGACCCGTCGCCGAACGGAAAGGTCACCGTCATCAGAAACGGCGTGAACTTCGGCACGTTCGACAAGGTGTTCTGGCGGAACTCCGACGAACCGACGCGAAAGTACCGCGCGTTCATCTTTCAGGGCAACCGACGGTTCTCCGACCGGTGGTCGTTCGATGGCAGTTGGACGCTGCAGATACGCAACGACGGGACGTTCGAAGGAGAAGCCGAGAATGCGCCTGGGGTTCCGACGGTGATTGGCGACTATCCGGAATACTACGACCTCGACCGCACGAATCCGGACGGGCGGCTCAACGATTTTCAGCGCCACAAGATCCGCCTCTGGACCACGTACACGCTGGGACTCGGGCGGGCCGGCAGCGTCGACGCGGGGCTCATGTACCGCTACAACTCTGCCCTGACGTACAGCCTGTTCGCCAGCGGTGTCCCGACGACCGCGATCCAGGCAGCACGCAATCCCGGCTACGCGAATTACCCGGTGACGCAGACCGTCTTCTTCGGGGAGCGCGGGACCGAGGAGTTCAGCGGCTCGCAGCTGGTGGATCTTGCAATCACCTACGGCATCCCGGTGTTCCGTGACCTGCGTCCATGGATCAAGCTCGAGGGTTTCAACATCTTCAACAACCAGAACCTTGTCGGACACAACGTGCAGGTCACGCCACGGGCGGGAGGACCCGTGGACGCCACTGGGCTGCCGCTGGAGTACACGCGG
>DATDHP010000173.1:0-11512 GCA_036521515.1 Vicinamibacterales bacterium | reverse complement strand
TCGTCGCTGCGCCGGCGCTCCGACGAGTGGCTCGCCGCCCTGTCCGGCGCGGGAGCTTCATGGCGGGACGGCCAGTTCGAGGCCATCGAAGAGCTGGTGGACGGCCGACATCGTGTCTTGGTGGTTCAGCGAACCGGATGGGGCAAGAGCCTTGTTTACTTCGTCGCGACGCGCCTGCTCCGCGACCGCGGGCATGGACCGACCATTCTGATCTCGCCTCTTCTGTCGCTCATGCGGAACCAGGTGGACATGGCCAATCGGCTTGGTGTCCGCGCCGTTCGCGTGGACAGCACGAACCAGGCGGAGTGGGCCAGGGTCGAGGGGGAGCTGGCGGCCGACGACATCGACCTGTTGATGGTTTCTCCAGAGCGGCTCTCGAACGAGCGTTTCCGGACAACTACCGTCCCGGCAATTGCTCGAGGGATCGGCCTGTTCGTGGTTGACGAAGCTCACTGCATTTCGGACTGGGGCCACGACTTCCGGCCGGACTATCGCCGTATTGCCGCCTTCATCAGGACCCTTCCGGCCGGCGTGCCGCTGCTGGCCACGACAGCCACCGCGAACGCGCGCGTGATCGAGGACATGCAGGCACAACTTGGCGGCGATGTCGCCACCGTTGCCGGCCCGCTCGGCCGTGACTCACTGCGTCTGCAGAACATCCGGTTGAGAAGCCAGGCGGAGCGGCTTGCATGGCTCGCCGAATTTCTCCCCGTGCTTCCAGGCCACGGCGTGGTCTATTGCTCGACGACACGCGATTGCGATCGGGTGTCCCGCTGGCTGGCGACGCGAGGCATCGACGCCCCGTCGTATCACGCCGGCGTGGAAGGGCGGGAAGCGCTCGAGGCGCGCCTGCTGGCCAACGACGTGAAGGCGCTGGTCGCAACCGTCGCGCTCGGCATGGGCTTCGACAAGCCGGATCTGGGATTTGTCGTCCACTTCCAGAAGCCAGGTTCGGTGGTCGACTACTATCAGCGGATCGGACGGGCCGGGCGAGCCGTGGCGGACGCCCTTGTCGTGCTGCTCAGCGGCGACGAAGACGACGAGATCACTGACTACTTCATCCGAACGGCGTTTCCGTCGGTCGCCGAAACCGGCCAGGTGATCCGTGCGATCGAGCAGGAGGGTGGTCTCACCCTCCGTTCGCTCCAGAAGCATGTGAACTATCGACAGAGCCGCCTCGAACAGGTGCTGAAGCTGCTCGAGGTGGAGGGCGCGGTCTATCGCGACGGCGCAACCTACTACTTGTCGGGCAATGTGTGGACGCCGGACCAGGAGCGGGTCGAGCGCGTCACGGCCCGCCGGAGACACGAGCTCGAGCGCATGCGTGCGTTCATGACAACGCGGTCGTGCCTGATGGAATTTCTGACTCGTGAACTGGATGACCCTGCATCAGCGCCCTGCGGGCGATGCGCAAACTGCGCGGGCGCGTTCATATCCGACCACGCATCCGACGACATGACACGCGAAGCCGTGGCCTTTTTGAAACGAGCGTATCTTGCGATCGACCCGCGAAAGCAGCAGTCTCAGGGTGGCAGGTTTCCGGATGGGCAGCGCGCCGAGGAAGGGCGAGCTCTCTGTTATTACGGCGACGCAGAATGGGGATCGGCCGTTGTCCGCGGCAAGTACGCCGAAGGCCGTTTCAGCGATGAGCTCGTGCGAGCAGTGGCAGACATGGTAAGGACCGATTGGCGGCCTCACCCATCGCCAACCTGGCTGACGTCCGTGCCGTCACTCCGCACCCCGAGGCTCGTTGCCGAGTTCGCCGAACGCCTGGCGATGGCGCTTCACATCCCGTTCAGCGCTGCTCTTGTGAAGGTGCGCGACACGCCAGACCAGAAGACGATGGAGAATAGTGCGCATCAGGCAGCAAACGTGAAGGACGCATTCGACGTCGTTCCGGAGAGGGTCATGGAAGGACCTGTATTGCTCGTCGACGACATGGTCGATTCGCGATGGACGCTCACCGAGTGCGCGAGAGTGCTGCGCCTGGCAGGGAGCGGACCGGTATTCCCCGTGGTCCTGGCGAATTCGTCGGGGAAGGACGACGAGAACTGATGCTCGACACTTCGGTCTCCGCGGACGCGCAGGCGGTCCTGCTGTTGTGTACGACGCTTGGCCTCGCCAGGGACGTGAAGCCATTGTCGCCAGGCGAGTGGAACCGACTGGCGGCCGCACTGTCGGAGCGAAAGATGAGACCGGGGGATCTGCTCGGCCGCGACGCGACCACGCTCGGGCAGGATGCGTCCGTCGATGACGTCAGCCCGGAACGACTGGCAAGGCTTCTCGAACGGGGCGGACAGCTGGCGTTCGAGCTCGAACGGCTCGCCGAGCGCGGCATCTGGGTGCTGACCCGGGCAGATGGCGATTATCCCAGCCGATGGAAAGAGCGCTTGAAGCAATCGGCGCCGGTTGTCCTCTTTGGCGCGGGGCCGTTCCCGGCTACCGGCCAGCGTGCCATGGCCATCGTGGGGTCTCGCGGCGCCGACGAAGCCGGGCTTGCCTTTGCCCGACGCCTGGCAGCCGCCTGCGTCGATGCCGGATTCGCGGTGGTGTCGGGCGGCGCCCGCGGCACAGATGCGGCGGCCCTCACCGAATGCCTGGAATCGCAGGGACGCGCCTGCGCCGTGCTGGCGGACGGATTGGAGCAGACGCTGAGGAAGCGCGAGATGATCGGCCCCGTGCGTGATCAGCGTCTCACGCTTCTCTCCGTCCAGCATCCGGCCGCGCACTTTTCCGTTGGTGCGGCGATGGGACGGAACAAGTTGATCTATTGCCTTTCCGACTGGGCGACCGTCGTATCGACCTCCGCGGAGAACGGTGGCACCTGGGCCGGCGCTACAGAGAACCTGCAGCGGGGATGGGTGCCGCTGTTCGTGCGCGATGAGCCTGACGCGTCGGAGGGAAACAGGCGGCTGCTCGCGCTCGGTGCACGCCCCCTGGGCGCAGCGCACATCGCATCTGGCGCGGCGCTGGCCGAGCACCTTGCGGCGACGCCTCTGGCCTTTGGATCGTCAGCAGCCCCCCCGGTGGCCCGAGAGATGACGTTCGATTTCGGCGAAGCGGACGCCGGCCAACCTGCCGCTCCTGATCCCGACGTTCACCCGGATCGCGATCTTCCGCCTGAAGGCGGAAGCCACGGCCTCAACTCCCGATTCCCAGCAGGACGAGAGTTGGGGATTGAGAATGTGGCTTCCGGCTTCAGCCGGAAGGCAATGAACAGTGGCGAGTCGAGTGAGCCGGTGATTGGGACCGCCAGCGTTGGCGCGACCGATGAACTGGCCGCGATCGATCTCTACGCTGTCGTTCTCGATCGATTGGTCGCGTTCTGCGCCGAGCCACGGACCGCAGACGAGGTGGCTGCGGCGTTTTCGCTCGAGCGGGCGCAGACGAAGGCGTGGTTGACCAGAGCGGTGAGCGACAAGCGGCTGCGCAAGCTGACGAAGCCGGTTCGATATCGTTCGCATTCCCGCATTCAACCATAGGCGTGGATGCTTCGAGGTTCGAAGCGCCACGGCCGGGCGACCGGGCCGTGCATTAGAATGGCGCCACCGTGCAGCCCACGATCCGGTCGTTCGATCTGGCCCATCTGGCGCACGTCGAGCTGCTGACGCCGGCGCCTGAGGCGAGCGTGCGCTTTTTCGTCGACGTCTTCGGCATGACCGAAAGCGGGCGGCAGGGGGATTCCGTTTACCTGCGCGGCTGGGACGACTACGAACATCACACGCTGAAGGTGACCGCCGCGAAGGTCGCCGGCCTCGGCCACTTCGCCTATCGCGCGACCAGCCCCGAGGCGCTCGCGCGCCGGGTGACCGCCATCGAGGCCTCCGGCCTCGGCAAGGGCTGGATTGAAGGCGATCTCGGGCACGGCGCGGCCTACGCCTTCACGACGCCCGACGGCCACCGGATGGAGATCTACTACGAGACCGAGTGGTACAAGCCGCCGCCGGCTCTCATGCCCGCGTTGAAAAACCAGGCGCAGCGCTTTCCGGCCCGGGGCGTCAGCGTGCGCCGGCTCGATCACATGAACCTGCTGACCTCCGACGTGGCGGCACTGCGCCGCTTCACGGAAGACGTGCTCGGCCTGCGCACCACCGAGATGATCGTCCTCGACAGCGGAGTGGAGGCCGGCGCGTGGGTGACCTGCAACAACAAGAGCTACGATCTGGCGTTCACGCTCGACCACTACGGCGCCAGGGGACGCTTCCACCACGTCACGTATGCGGTGGATTCGCGGGAGGAGATCCTGCGCGCCGCTGACATTTTTCTCGAAGCCGGCGTGCATATCGAGACCGGCCCGCACAAGCACGCGATCCAGCAGACCTTCTTTCTTTACATTTACGAACCAGGCGGCAATCGCGTCGAGGTCGCCAATGCGGGCGCGCGTCTGGTGCTCGCGCCGGACTGGCCGCCCGTCGTGTGGACCGAGACCGAACGCAAGAAAGGGCAGGCGTGGGGGCTCAAGACGATCGAGAGCTTCCACACGCACGGCACGCCGCCGATCGAGCAGTACGAGGGGCCGCGCACGAAGTGACCGTCACCCGGGAGGATACGCCCGTGATCCCAGTGTCCGACTGTCGCGCCGAGACGATTGGCAGCCTGCTCCGTCCATCGTATCTGGCCCGCGCGCGAGCGGAGCTGGAGGCTGGTGCGCTCACGCCCGCCGCATTCAAGGCGATCGAGGACCGCGCGGTCGACGAGGCGGTCGCGCTCCAGGAATCCGCCGGCCTCGACGTCGTCACCGATGGCGAGCAGCGCCGCTATGCGTTCTTCGGCCACCTGGTCGAGGCGCTCGAAGGCTTCGACAAACTGGGCGGCTGGGCGATTCCGTTCCACGACGAAACGGGAGCAACGTACACGCAGCAGCGGCCGGTCGTGGTCGACAAGCTCCGGTGGCGGCATCAGATGGCGGTCGAGGAGTTCATGTATCTTCGCGGCCGGACGGCGAAGCCGGTCAAGGTGACGCTGCTCAGCGCGCAGCAGGCCGCGGCCTACTACGATCCGGACAAGTCACGCGGCGCCTATCCGACGCGCGACGCGTATCTCGCCGATCTCGTCGATTTCACGCGCCGCGAAATCCAGGAGCTGCGCCGGCTCGGATGCGAGTACATCCAGATCGACGCGCCGCAATACGCCGCGCTGCTCGACGAATCGATCCGCGAGGGATACCGGCAGCGCGGCAGCGACCCCGACCGGCTCATCGACGCCTGCATCGAGCTGGACAACGCGATCGTCGACGGGCATGCCGGCGTGACGTTCGGCGTGCACATCTGCCGCGGCAACAACCGGAGCATGTTCTATGCCTCCGGCGGCTACGACCGCATCGCCGAACAGGTGTTCCGCCGCGCACGCTTTCAGCGGTTTCTGCTCGAGTACGATGACGCGCGATCCGGAACATTCGAGCCGCTGCGCCACGTGCCCGACGATCGCATCGTGGTCCTGGGCCTGGTCAGCACGAAGAAGCCCCGGCTGGAGACACTCGACGAGCTGCAGCAGCGGATCGCGGAGGCCGCGCGCATCGTCCCGCTGGAGCGGCTGGCGGTCAGTCCGCAGTGCGGATTCGCCTCGACCGCGGAGGGCAACCGGATCTCGCCGGAGGATCAGCGCTCCAAGCTCGAAGTCGTCGCGGCGACCGCCCGTGCGACCTGGTTACCTGCGCCCGCAGGACGCTGATGTCTTGGGCTCCGGGCTTCGGGCTCCGGGCTTCGGGGACTGGTGAGCGGCCGCCGCGGGTCAGCCCCATCCGTCAGGCCCGACACTTGGTATCTGAAAGACGAACGCAATGAGGATACGTGTTCCTGTCGCAGATGGACCGAAGTCCCGAGGCCGAAGGCCGGAGCCCGAAGTCCGGAGTCCGAAGCCCGAAGTCCGCGTTCACCGTCTCGCCGGTTCGGCGGCCATCGCCGCGGTGGGACGCGCGGCGATGTGGCGCGGAATGTGGTTCCGCACCGAGGCCAGCGCGGCGAACACCACCGTCAGCGTGCCGGCAATCAGCGCGAACATCTGTGACGGCCCGCCGCTTTCGAGCGCCCAGGCTCCGGCGTAGGGCGAGGCGACGCCGCCGATGCGGCCGACGGCGACCGCCGTGCCGACGCCGGTGGCGCGAATCGCGGCCGGATAGACGTGCGCCGCCAGCGCGTACATCGTGGTCTGCACCGCGTTGATGAGCCCACCCGTCCACGCGAGCATGGCCAGCACCGCGAACACCGACTGCTCGGCGATCGACGTCCCGGCCAGAAGGAGGCAGCCCCCAATTGCGCCCGCCGTCATCGCGAGCATCGTCACGCGCGATCCCAGCTTGCTGAAGACGATGGCGCCGAGGATCGCTCCGATGACGCCGCCGAGGTTGAACGCCGTCAGGCCATAGTTGGCGATGTCGACGCCGAAGCCGGCGCCGTTCAGCAGTGTCGGCACCCAGTTCGTGCCGGTATACACCGAAAGGAGGCAGAAGAAGAACGCCGCGCAGAGCGCCAGCGTGTCGCGCCGGAGCTCGGACACGAACAGCGAGCCGACCGAGACGCGGGCAACGGCTCTTTCCCGCGCGTCGACGAACGCGGCATCGGCGGGGACATTGTGGCCGAGGCGCCGAAGCAGCGCGGCAAGCTCGGGCCAGCGTTCCGGTTGCCGGGCCAGGAAGCGCGGCGACTCGGGCAGCGTCTTCCACAGAACGGCGGCGAGGATGAGCGGCAACAGGCCGCCGACGAGGAAGAGCGCCCGCCAGCCGTAACTCGGCAGGATCACTGCGCCGGTGAAACCGGCGAGAGTGCCGCCGAGAGGGATGCAGACAATCGTCATCGTCACCGCGAACGGCCGGCGGCGCAGCGGCACATATTCCGAGGCGAGCGCTGCCGCGTTCGGCATCGCTCCGCCCAGCCCGAGCCCGGCGATAAAGCGCAGCACGATGAGCGTCGTCACGCCGTCGGCAAATGCCACCAGCACCGTCAGCAGGCCGAACCAGACGACGCTGCCGAGGAGCGCCAGGCGGCGACCGATGCGATCGCCGATGTAGCCACCGACGAAGCCGCCGATCATCATGCCCAACAGGCCAGCCCCGAGCACGGACCTGAAGGCGGGTCCCGGCAGGCCCCATTCCTTCATCAGCGCGGGCACGGCGGCGCCGAGCAGCTGGTTGTCGAGGCCGTCGAGAATGATCGTCAACGCGGTCGCGCCGACCAGCAGCTTCTGGTACCCGCTCCAGTGGCCGTCATCGAGAAGCGAGCCGACGTCGGTCGTGGTCATGGCCGATTCACCTGTCCCCTCCCGTCGGAAATCCTCCAGTAGTGTAGCGAAGCTCCGCCTCAAACCGACGAGTGGATCGGCGGATCTTTGCTACTAGATGCGCGGGCGCCGTGGCGCCCGCGCCTAAGACAGATCCTAAGGCGAACGATCAGAAACTTGCTTCATCTGTCACGACTCAGGCCTTAGGAGATGTCTAGCCCGAGCCCGTCCCGCCGCACGCGCCGTTCCGCCGCGCGCTGGCCGGTTTCATGTCGCGGCCGCGATCAGCCTGTCGAGGCGCGGATACACCGTGCGCGCGTTGCCTTCGAAGATCTTCTGTCGATCCGCGTCGGTCAACCAGGTCACCTGGTCGATGTACTGCTTCGTGTCATCGAAGTAGCGGCCCGTCTCCGGGTCGATGCTGCGGACGGCGCCCACCATTTCGGAACCGAACAGGATGTTGTCGATCGGCACGATCTTCAGCAGCAGCTCGATGCCAGCGAGGTGATAGACGCAGGTGTCGAAGAACAGGTGATCGCGAATCAGCTCGTCGAGCGGCGGACGCTTCAGGTCCTGCGCAAGCCCGCGGTAGCGCCCCCAGTGGTAGGGCGCCGCCCCGCCGCCATGCGGGATGATGAAGCGCAGCGCCGGGAAGTCCTTGAACAGGTCGGAGGTGAGGCACTGCATGAACGCGGTCGTGTCGGCATTGATGTAGTGGGCACCGGTGGTGTGGAAGCTCGCGTTGCACGACGCACTGACATGAACCATCGCCGGCACGTCGAGCGCCACCATCGCTTCGTAGAACGGGAACCAGTAGCGATCGGACAGCGGCGGCGCCGTCCAGTGACCGCCCGACGGATCCGGGTTCAGGTTGCAGCCGATGAAGCCGAGCTGGTTGACGCAGCGTTCGAGCTCGCCAATGCAGCTCTCCAGCGCCGCGCCCGGCGACTGTGGCAACTGGCAGACGCCGACGAAGTTGTCGGGGTAGAGCGTGCAGACGCGGTGGATCAGATCGTTGCAGTGCTGCGACCAGTGCAGGCTGGTGGTGGCGTCGCCAATGTGATGCCCCATCCCCGCGGCGCGCGGGGAGAAGATCGTCACATCGGTGCCGCGCTCGCGCTGCAGCTTCAGCTGCGCCCCCTCGAGGCTCTGCCGGATCTCCTGGTCCGAGATCTCGATCGTGCCTTTCTCCCGGGGCCGCGACCGGTCGTCGAGCGCGGCTATCTGCGCGTCCCGGTACGCCTGCAGCGCCTTCGGCGCCGTCGTGTAGTGGCCGTGGCAATCGATGACCATGGGCGCTGATCCTACTCGCATCCGGCATTGCCCTCACAGCAGGCACGGCAGGGTCGACGACCTGTTGAGAAGACCCGCGGACATTGGTGCGCGTATACTGTCGCCCGCCGGATCTCAAAGGCTTCCTCATGCAGGTGGGATCACGTGTCTGACGAGGCATTGCTGCTCGGCCGCCTGTTGTTTGGTGGCTTGTTCGTCTACAACGGACTGAGCCACTTCCGGAATCGAGCAGCCACGGCGGCATACTGCGCGTACAAGCACGTGCCCGCGCCGGCGGCAGCGACAGTGCTTTCAGGTGCCTGGCTGCTCGTGAGCGGCCTGAGCATCGGCCTTGGCGTCCGCCCGCACGCTGGCGCACTGATGGTCGTCGTCTTCCTGCTGGGTGTCACGCCGGTGATGCACAACTTCTGGACGATCGCCGACGAGACGCAGCGCCTGTCCGAGTTCGTCAACTTCTCGAAGAACGTGGCGCTGCTTGGCGCAGCGCTGATGTCGTTCGCGATTCCCTCGCCCTGGCCGTACTCGGTCGTGCCGTGACCTCGAGCCAGGCCCTGGAGGATGTATGAACACGCTGGTGAAGGGCCTTCATCACATCACCCTGTGTCCGGGAGGCGCGCAGGAGGATGTGGACTTCTTTACGCAGGTGATGGCGCAGCGGCTCGTCAAGCAGACCGTGCTCATGGACGGCAGCATCCCCATCTATCACCTGTATTACGGCAACGCGGACGCCGAGGTGGGTTCGATCACGACGAGCTTCCCTTACAGTCGCAAGCCCGGTCGCGCGGGATCGGGGCAGCTGTCGGCAACCGCCTACACGATTCCGAACGGCGCGGCCGGCTTCTGGACGGACCACTTCGACCGCCACGGCGTCGAGCACAGTGGCATCCAGGAGCGGTTCGGGCGCAGGTACGTGCGCGTGCGTCATCCTGCGGGACTTCTGTTCGAGGTGATGGAGGAACCTGCCGATGCACGCCATCCGTGGACGACGAAACAGGTTGCCCGGGACGTCGCGACACGCGGATTCTTTGGCGCCGTGCTGTCGGTTCGCGACGTGCGCGATCAGGAGCAGTTCTTCACCGAGGCGCTCGGGTTCACGAAAATCGGCGTGGATGGTCCCTACCACCGCTTCCAGGCTGGAGACGGGGTCGGCACCGTCGTCGAACTGCATCATGAGCCCGACCGCGCCCCGGGAAGCTGGGGGTTTGGTGCCGGCACTGCTCATCACATTGCGCTCAACGTCGAGACCGACGATGCGCTGACGAGACAGAAAGCGAAGTACGAAGAGCTCGGCTTCACCGACGCGTCGGAGATCAAGGATCGCTACTACTTCCACTCGATGTACGTACGCTCGCCCGGAGGCATCCTCGTCGAGTGCACGGCCAATGTGCCGGGCGGGTTCTATCAGGACGAGGCGCCCGAGGAGCTCGGCACCAAGCTTCTCCTGCCGCCGTGGTACGAGGACCAGCGCGAGGCGATAGTGGCGCGGCTCGAACCGATCACCGTGCCGGAAGAGAATCGGCCGAGACGCGGCACCTCGGTGCCGCGACAGGTCGCGGCGAAGCCCGATCAGGACGACGCCTCGACGATTCCGCTGTCCCGTTACAAGGCGACTTTCGACGCAGACAAACGGACGACCTGATTCCCAAACTCAGTTGGATTGTCACTGTCCACTGCCTTCCGGCTAAAGCCGGAAGCCACACGCGGAGAGAGTCCCTTTTAGACGGCTGTGGCTTCCGCCTTCAGGCGGAAGGTGCATCTGACAGAGGCAGACACAAGCGACAAGGAGCCTCCCGGCTGAAACCCGAAGCCACAAGACCAACCTCTTGTCGTTTTTCCCCACCGGTTCCCGATCTTCATAACAGCAGGACTCGATCTCCCAACGGAGCGGACAGAGCAATGAGCGAGATCACAGGCCGTTTAGTAACCGAGGCCGACACGCTGAACATCCTGCCCTGATGCCCGCCGGCCTGCTCCCCCTGGGATCGTCCGTCGCCCGTCCTCGATGGCGCCGTCCACGTCGGCGAGGCAAGGGCGTCCTGAAGGGCTGAAACGGCTTCGCGTTCACGCGCGAATGTGCTAAGCTCAGCAGCAATTCCAACGCCTTCTAAACGACACAAGGAGACAGGATGCACCCCCCCGTCCGTCTGATCGTACTGATCGTGTGCCTGCATGCCGCCCTGACGTCTGCTCCGGCGTCTGCACAAAACTGGAGCTTCGATGCCCGCACGATAGGCCTGGGCGGCGTGGGCTCTACGAGTAATGTCGCCGTCGACATGGTCGACGAACAGCGCCCCTATCGAGCGCTCGTGCTGCCGTTCGGCCTGCTCCAGGTCCTCCCGAACCTGCCGAAGGTCGATCCCACCAAGGACGACTTCGATCTGGTGCGGGCGATCGAGTACACCGCGAGCCCGATTCACTACATCGTCGGGCGCGACGATACCGAGACCGGGTCGCTGTTCATCACCGACCTGCGAAACGGGACACTCAGCCGCGATCTGAATACGTACCGCGGGTTTTCGCCGGCGACCAGCGTCACCGCGGAAGGACTGGCCTCACCCACTTGGGGTGCCACGATCAAGGTCCGTGAAAGGGACAACGGCTCGTTTCAGGGCATCTACATCGGCGCGGGGCCCTATCTCTCGATGCAGACGTCGGCACTGATCGATCCCGCGCTCGCTGCCTTGTTCGCGAGCCCGACGCCCGTCTACACGCCGAACACCAGCTACTTCATGTCGAACGATACGGTGAGCCAGTTCGCGCTGGCGGTCACCGGCGGGTACCGCGGGCGCATCGGCTGGCCCGGGGGGAATGGCGAGCTGGACGGCTTGTACATCGGGGCGAACTACCGCTATCTCCACGGATTTCGGTACGAGAACCTCCAGCCCGACGCCAGGCTCGACGCCAACGCCCAAGGTCTCCTCACCGTCAATCCCGCTCTCGGTTTCCCCGTGACGATCGTCCGCGACACGTCGACGAAAGGAACGGGCTTCGCAATCGACATGGG
>DATDHP010000172.1:0-4476 GCA_036521515.1 Vicinamibacterales bacterium | reverse complement strand
CGTTGCCGTAGTAGGTCACCAACCGCTCGTTGAACACGAAGTAGCCCCAGAGCAACGCCATCACGAGGAGGAGCTTGCCGAGATTCTGGAAGTGCACGGGCTGCAGATAGTCCTCGAGATGCAGGAACCTCCTCAACACCGCCATCGCGATGACGAGCGCGGCAATCCCGCTGAAGATGGCGCCCGCCACGAAGTACGGCCCGAAGATCGTGGACTGCCACATCGGCACCGGCGCCATCGAGAAGTCGAACGAGACGATCGTGTGCACCGACACCGCGACCGGCAGGATGGCGACCGCCATGACCTGCATGGCGGATTCGAGCCGGTGCCACTGCTTCGGCGTGCCGCGCCAGCCGAGCGCCAGCGCGCGATAGACGGCCCGCCGCAACCCGGTGGACTTGTCCCGGACGACCGCGAAGTCGGGAATCGCCGGCAGCAACAGGAACAGCACGCTGCCGATGAGGTACGTATTGATCGCGAAGAAGTCCCAGACGAGCGGCGAGCGGAAATTCGGCCAGATCAGCCGCTCGCTCGGGTACGGGAACAGCCAGAAGGCCAGCCAGGGGCGTCCAAGGTGGATGATCGGGAAGAGCGCGCCAATCATCAGCGCGAACACCGTGATGACCTCGGCGCACCGCGTCACCGGCCGGCGCCATCCGGCGTTCACCAGGCGCAGGATGGCGGAGATGAGCGTGCCGGCGTGACTGATGCCGATCCAGAACACGAAATTGGTGACGTAGAAGCCCCAGAAGACGGGCCACCGGATGCCCGAGATCCCGAAGCCCAGGTACATCTGGGTGAACCAGAATGTCAGACCCGCCGCCACGACGCAGCCGAAGGCGGCGACCAACAGGTAGAAGCGCCACGACGTCCGCATGAGCGGACGCAGGAGGTCGTCGTTGATGCGCGCCGGCGGCGGGTGCGCGTGTTCGCGGCGCGCCATGATCATGCCTCCAGCCTCGTGAGGTAGGTCACGTTGGGCCGCGTGCCGAGGTCCTCGAGCAGCATGCTGCCGCGCGGCGACCGCGACAGGCGGGCCACCTCGCTCTCCGGGTCGTCGAGGTCGCCGAATACCAGGGCGCGCGACGGGCACGCCTGCGCGCACGCCGGCTGGATCTCGCCATCGCGGACCGGGCGCTGTTCCGCCTTGGCCTGGATCTGCACGCTCTTGATGCGCTGCACGCAGAAGGTGCACTTCTCCATCACGCCGACCTCGCGCAGCGAGACGTCGGGATTGAGCTGCAGTTGCAGCGGCTTGTCCCACGACGGGTTGAAGAAGTCGAAGAAGCGGACGTTGTACGGGCAGGCGTTGGCGCAGTAGCGCGTGCCGATGCAGCGGTTGTAGACCTGCGCGTTGAGACCGTCCGCCGTGTGGTGGCTGGCGTAGGTGGGACAGACCGGCTCGCACGGCGCGTTGTTGCACTGCTGGCACATGACGGGCCGGAACGTGAGGCGCACGTCGGGGAACTCGCCTTCCCAGTAGCGCTCCACGCGAATCCAGTGCTTCGCCCGGCCGCGCGACGCCTCGTCGTCGCCAACCGTGGAGATGTTGTTCTCCGCGTGACACGCCGTCACGCACGCCGCGCAGCCCGTGCAGCGGTCGAGATCGACCGCCATTCCCCATCTGGGCATCGATCACCCATTCGTGATTCGTGATTCGTGATTCGTGATTCGTGATTGATTTGCGATTGGCGATTCCTTCCGCCTGAAGGCGGAAGCCACGGCAGCCCGGTATCTTGTGGCTTCCGGCTTCAGCTGGAAGAAAATCATGAATCACGAATCACGAATGATTTACCGTCTTTCTTCCACGTGTTCCCTCATACCGCCCGCAAACAGGATCAAGCGCCCATCAGGATCCCCTGCGCGCGTGATGCGCACGCGCGTCGCCGCCCAGGCCAGCGCGCCCGTCGCCGACTCGCGCATCGGCGCGATGAGGCTGACCGGGTTGTCCCCGCGGCCGCTGGCGTACCGCGTGAACGTCCGGTGTCCCTGTCCCACCGGCATCGCGACCAGGTCGGGCGCGATGCCCGGGAACATCACGGCGGGCGCGCGGACCGTGCCCTGGCTCGACGCGATCTCGACGATATCCCCCTCCGCAATGCCCAGGCGCCCGGCCGTCGCCGGATTGATCTCCACCCAGGCGCTCCACATTCCCGACGTGAGCGGATCGGGCATCTCCTGCAGCCACGGTAAGTGGGCGAGGGATCCATCACGGAACTGCGACGAGGGATACGGCAGGAAGTACAAGGGATACTGCTGCGGGTCGCCGTCGAACTGCGGCGGCACCCATTCGGTCGCGCCGGGCGCCACCGCCACGCGAGCCGGGGTCGCGGCCGGGGTCGATGGCTCGCCCCACCACCCGCCTTTCTCCTGTGCCTCGCTCCACGCGTCCCCGCCCTCGGCCGCCGCCGGCAGCCTGGCGAATACACTCCCGAGCATTTCCTCGTAGGTCGGCCATGGCAGGGTCACCGGCTTGGCCAGGCGCCGTCCCGCGTCCAGCAAGACGTCCGGCATCGCGCGTGTCTGGTACAGCGGCCGCATCACGCGTGGGGCGACGCTCATCACCGGGACCAGCGAGCCCGATTCAGGCACGGCATCGACCCACGACTCGAGGAACGAGTGGTCCGGCAGGATGAGATCCGCAAGCGCACTCGTCTCGTCGAGGAAGCTGCCGAAGCTCGCGATGAACGGCACCTTCTCGAACGCCTCGCGCACCGTCCAGGCGCGCGGCGCCTCGAAGACGGGATTCGCGCCGTCCACGAGCAGCATCTGCGGCGACGACGCCGCAAGCGCCGCAAGCGGCCCTGACGCCCCCGTGGCTTCCGCCTTCAGGCGGAAGGCATTGAACATTTCCGGCTGCGCCGTGAAAAAGACCCCACCCGGCTGCTCGACGTTGCCGAGAATCGCGTTCAACCTGTTGACGGCAAGTGCGCTGAACAGGCCATTGGTATGCGCGAGCGGCGGGCCGCCGATCATCGCCACCGCCGGGCTCGCTTCGGCGAGCGTTCGCGCGATCCGCTCGATGCGGCGCGGATCGACGCCGGTGATCTTCTGCACCTGCGCAGGCATGTAGCCGGCCAGGGCGGCGCCGTCGCCCGGACGCAGCCCGTTGGCGACAATGACGTGCGCGAGGCCAAGCGCGAGCGCGCCTTCAGTGCCCGGCGGGACCGGCACCCATTCGTCGGCGTTCGCCCCGGTCTGCGACATGCGCGACTCGACCTGCACGAACAGGCCGCGCACACCGGGACGTCCCTGCCGCATCTCGCCGTACGCACGGGCCTGCGACACCGGCGAGTTCCACGTGCCGAGGAAATCCGAGCCGAAGTTGATCACGCAGCGGGCGTTGGCCAGGTCGAACGTCGGCAGCTGAAACCGGCCGAAGCTGAGGGCGTTGGCCCGGCGCAGCACGTCGTCGCCGAACAGATCGAAGCTGACCGCGGCAGGCGCGCCATAGGCCGCAAGGAACTGGTCCACGAGCAGGGCCCGGTGACTGACACCGCCGCGGGAGAGCAACGCCAGCGCCTTCTGGTTGCCCGCTGCCTGCAGGGTGTCCAGCTGCCTCACGAGCTCGGCCAGCGCATCGGCCCAGGAGATCGCCTCGTAGCGGCCGTCGCCGCGCTCGCCGGAGCGCCTGAGCGGCTGCGTGAGGCGATCGGGGTGATACGTGATCTGGATCGCGGACTGCCCGCGCGCGCACAGCCCGCCGCGATTGACGGGATGATCCGGGAGCCCTTCGAGCTTCTTGGCCGCGTGGATCGTCACGACGCCGGCCTGCCCGTTCCGCACGACCTCGGCATCGGCGTCCATGACGCGCACCGTCAGGCCGCAGCCGGCGGCGCAGGCCGGGCACACGCTCGGCTTCCACGTGGCAATGCCGGGAACGATGTCCTCGTCCGGAACGAACCGTATGAGCTGGTTCTCGGGATTGCCGCAGCTCGCCAGCGCGGCGCTCGAGGTCGTGATGGCGGTGAGCTTGATGAAGGAGCGGCGGTCCATCAGAAGTGGCAGGTCAGGCAGTCAATGGGAGCGTTCCGCTCGGTGTGACAGCTCACGCAGGCGCCCATCGTCAGGGTCACGTTGCGCTGCGCGACGGTCTGCTCCGCGATGTTGCCGTGACACGTGGCGCACTCCACCTTGGCGCGGATGTGCGGCGCGTGGTTGAACCTGACGTGCGCTTCTTCCGGGTAGCCGAATACGCGCTGCCAGGCCAGGTCGAGGCCCTGCTCCTGCATCCTGGTGATCTGCTGGATGAGCGGCCGGTCGGTGGCGATGGCGGTGTGGCAGATCATGCACGTGCGGACGCTCGGCAAGCCCGCCCGCGGACCCTTCGTCACACTCTCGTGACAGTACTGGGTGCAGCCGATCTTTTTCATGACGTGGATGTTGTGCGGGAACTCGATCGGCTGCTCGGCCTCGGGCATCCGGTACAGGAAGTGGCTCAGCGCCACGCCGAACGACGGGTGCGCGGTGGTGAAC
>DATDHP010000171.1:0-12403 GCA_036521515.1 Vicinamibacterales bacterium | reverse complement strand
GGGCGATCCGAATCGCGGATGGGAGCTCTGGAAGAAGAAAGCGATGGGGCAATAGGAACGCGAGCCAACCCCAACTCCCGAACTCCCGCACGGGCCGGCTGAAGCCGGCCCCAACGAGCGCGGATGAAGGTATGGGGTCCGGTGAAGCGGGCCCACGAGCGCAGATGGACGTACGTAGGGGCCGGCTTCAGCCGGCCCTCTGAGATTGAAACAAGAATCGCGCTGGAGTCGGCAGGGGTTTTCGCCGGTCTAGCGACCGCCGCCCTGAGTGCTGCGGTACCGCTGATACCTCCTGTCGCTTTCCGTCAGGTACGTTCCCCACGGGCGCGGGTCCGCCGCGTTCCAATAGAGCGGGTCCCCGGACAGCCGCTCGTTGAGCTGGCCCCGATCGTCCATGAAGACCTTGGATGAAGGCCCGTTCGTGTCGGTGCAGGTGTTGAAGAGCGGCCTCAGCTCGGGTCGGGTTTCAGGATCGACCTCGAATCTCAACCGCGCGTTGATGGGACGCACGTAGACGTCGGGATCGTAGAGCGTGACCTCGCCTTCGATGCGATCGCCCGTCCGGCGGTACCGTTCGACGGTCTCCAGCTTGTCGCTGAACTCGGTGAGGCCGCCTCTCCAGCCTCTGATCTGGTTGGTGTGCACGATCAGCTCATCGCCGTTCCAGAAGCCAATCGATTCCCCGTGCCATTTGGGGAATTCGCCTTCTTTCGGGCTGTGCCCGCTGCCGTCGGTATAAATCCAACGCGTCGTATTCGAGCCGTTGCCGGCGCCCAGCGTCCAGACCCGTTCGGGCGTGACGATGAACTCTTCGGCGCCGAGCGCGTCAAAGTACCCGCCCGGAAGACAGAAAGAACCCGCCGACCAGATCCGCCCCTCCGTGTACGCCTTCACTTCCTGAACGAAGTATTCCCGGTACTTCGGCGTCAGCATCGAAGCGACGTAACTCGCCGGATTCGGTCCGCCATTGAGGCCGGCGGCCCCGCCCATCCAGCGGCCGCGCCAGTCGGGAATCGTCGTCCTCGTATGCTTGGTCCCGCCTTTGGCTTCCTTGAGCAACGCCTGATAGTGGTCCCAGGCGTTTGTGTACGGATACGGGCTCGCGAGGTTCAAGGCACCCGCCTTGCCCGTGCCCTGCGAACCGTACGGCCTGGCCCCGAGCTCCTGGCCCGTGCCCCGGCCCTCGACGTTGATCGCCATGCCCCTGAGCTGACCGACCGTGTTGTTCCGGTAGTACGCCGGGTCGGTCCAGAGCTCGCGGTCCTGGCGGAAGTCCGTCGTGGTGAAGATGGTGCTCTGCGCCGCGGCCGGGAGCGAAAGCGAGAGGCCGACGAGCAGCGCGGCAATGGAAGCCCTCGCTGTGAAGTGTGCGCTCATGACTCTTACACCCGGCCGAAGGTCTTTCCGTCGGCGGTGGTCGCGGTGATGTAATTGCCGCCCGGACGGCCATCCCGCAGCGGATGCAGCCTGACCGTCACCTGGTCGCCGGGCTTGAACGTATTCGCACCGAAGCCGGCGCGGATCATGTTCGTGATGTTGGACATCTCGACCGAGTACCTGACGGTCTCGCCGTTGTCCATCTTGGTATCGACGTAAAGATATACGTGCGGATTGCGGAACACCCATTCGGCCACCGTTCCGGTGATCGTCACGTCCTTCTCGTGATCGAACATGGCATGGGAGTGGTGCGACAACGCCGGCGACGAGACGGCCAGCGCCATGGCGGCCGCCAGCATACCGGTCAATTTGAGGTTGTTCATCACGGTCATCCCTACCCGCTTTCTGCGGCCTTATATCACAAAGGCCAATTGGCCGTCTTTTAGTCAAAAAACCCGTCCGGTGACCCGACTGTCCCCGACCTGCACGCACATGGGAAGCTGCGAGGAGCGCGGCTCGGGCGGTCGGCAGCCGCTCGTCCACGGAAGCTGCCGGCTCGCGGATGCTGCGGCCCGGGCACAATAGCCCGGACAAATCGGTCCTCGCTGCGATATCATCGGGCCTCTCCTCCTCCGGGCTCAACGAAACGCCACCCCCTTTGTCCCCTCCGGACGGTATTTCCTGACGACGCTCCTCCGGGTAAGGTGACGATCGACGTCGGGCGCAGGCCGTGGATCAATCAACGTCGTTCCATCAACCCCGAATCTCGAGGGAGACCCGCCGCCTCCTGATTGCGGCGCTGCTCGCGCTGCTGGCGTTGTGGATGCTTGCGCGCGTGCGTTTTTCCGGGGACAGTCCGCCGCAGACCGTCGTGCAGCCGCTGCTCGGTCAAATCACGGCCCGGCCGACTTTCTCGGATCTGGCCACCGAGATTTCGCGCGTACAGAGTCGTCTGCGCCCGGCCTTGCTGGTGGTCGAGACGGCGGGCAGCACAGGCAACCACGACGCCTCGCCGCCCGCCGCTGTGACTGCGCTTCGCGTCAGCGACACGCTTGCCATCGCATTGTTGCCGTACCGCGTGGGCGACGAGCGGCTCGACGTCGAGCGCGTCGCGACCGATGCCGCGTCGGGCCTTACGGTGCTGACCGCCGAACGCGCCGATGACGTCCTCCCGCTGACGACATGGACCCCGATGCGGCCGCAGGATCCGCGTTACCTGCTGGCCACCACCACGTATTCCGGCGGTGTGTCACTTCGGCCGGTCTTCGTGCCGGCGCTGTCGGCCGTGACACGCCCGGCGTGGCCGGGTCAACTCTGGAAGGCGGCATCGGGCAGCGACCTGGAACCTGGTTCGTTTGTCTTCACGACGGGCGGGGACTTTGCGGGCCTGGTCGTCGATGACGCGGGCGAGCGGACTATCGTGGGCGGCGACGTCCTGCAGGCGGAGATCGATCGCCTCCGTGACCGCGGCCCGCGCGCTCCCGGACAGCTCGGCGTGGCGGTGCAGCCGCTCTCGCCGGCAGTGGCAGCCGTGACCGGGGCGACTGGCGGCGTCGTGGTGACATGGGTCGATCCGCAGGGAGCCGCGGCGGGCGTCATTGCCGCCGGTGACGTGATCGAAGAAGCAGACGGCGAGCGGCTGACGGCTGAAGCTTGGGCAGTGCGCGCAGCCCGCGTGGCGCCCGGAGAGACGGTCACGGTCGGATTGCGCCGTGGCGGCGCGATGCGAGAGGTCGCGCTCGTCGCAGGGACAGCTGAACAATCCAGCGTGCCGGCGCTCGGTCTCACCATGCGAGCCCTGCCGGGTGTCGGATCGGAAGTCCTTCGCGTCACGCCCTTTGCGGCGGCGCAACGCGCCGGCATCGAGCCGGGAGACGTGATCACCCTGGCCGGCGGCACCCCCGCCCCCACACCTGGACACGTCCGCACCGCCTATGCCTCTACCCGGGATGGAGGGGCCGTGCTGCTCGCGCTCGCACGAGGACTCACTCACCGCGTGGTGGTGCTCCGACAGTGATCGATCAACTGGCCGACCGCCATCCGGCGCAGGGATCGTACGACCCTCTCGATCTGCACCTCGATCGCCTGCGGGTGCCCGGCGCACGCGCCGATTCCGTGTCGACGCCTGCGAGGCGTGAGAGACAGGCCTGGTCGAGCGGACTTCAGATTCCGGTCCTGCTCATCGCGGGAATCGCACTGGGCCGGCACGGACTCGCCATCCTGAACGAGAGCACGCTTTCTCTGATCGATCCAGTCATTCCCGTTGCCCTTGCCGCGCTCGGCGTGCTCGCCGCCTTCGAAGCCGCCGCCACGCCGTGGGTCCGGGGCCGGCTGATTGCGGCGGTGAGCATCCAGGCGCTGACAGCTGCCGCAGTCGTCGCAGCCGGCACGCTGGCTTTCGTACTCCTGACCGGCGATGTCGCGTACGCGAGCCCGTCGATCCTGGCGATCGCCCTCGGCGTGTGTGCCTCGTCATCCTCGGCGTTGGCGACCGGCGATGCGGCGGCGCGTTCCAGCGTCACACGACTCGTCGACCTCGACGCCCTCGTGGCGATCGTTGCCGGCGGGCTCGTCATCGTCGCCATGCGGGAGCAGAACCTGCTGCCCGCGCTCTCCATCACGGCCCAGATCGTCGGAATCGCGGTCACCGTCGCCATTACCGGGTGGCTGCTCCTGACGCGGACGGTGTCCGATACCGAGCAGCGGGTCTTCGGCGCGGCCACGTTGCTGCTGCTCGGCGGCGTTGCCGACTACCTGTCGCTGTCGGCGCTGGTGGCCGGTGTCGCCGCGGGTGCGTTCTGGCACGCGGTGGGCGGCGCCCCCGGAGAGAGCCTGCGGCGCGATCTCGCCCACGTGCAGCATCCGCTGGTTGCGCTCGTCCTGCTCGCGGGCGGCGCCAGGACGGAATTCACCCCGGGCATCGTCGCACTTGCCGTTGCATACGTGCTGCTGCGGGGCGTCGGCAAGCTCGCCGGGAGCCTGGCCGCCGGGCTCGTGGACCCTGCGCTGTCGCGCGGCGTCGCGCCACGTCTGCTGTCGCCGGGGATTCTCGCTGTGGCGTTCGCGCTCAACGCGCTGCGCGCCGGCGGTCCGGACATGACGGCCGTCCTGTCAGTCGCAGTGCTCGGCACGATCGGGTCGCAGCTGCTCGCCGGCGTCAGGCCGCCGGAGGATGGCGTGTGAGGCGCGTCGCTGCGCTCGCGCTCGCCGCAGCCGCCGTGCTCTGGGTTCGTCATGCCAGCACCGCCGATCCCATTGGGTCCGCGGGGACCGCGCTGGCGCTCGGCTTCACGCTGCTGGGCGCGTGGATCGCCGGCGACGCAGCCAGGCGGATGCGCCTTCCCCGGCTGACCGGCTACCTGCTGTTCGGAGTCGTTGTCGGTCCGTACCTCGGGAATGTCATCACCGAGGGCATGGCGGCGCAGCTCGGCGTCGTGACCGGCATCGCCACGACGCTGATCGCCCTCATCGCCGGATTGACCCTGAACATCGAGCGTCTCGGTCTGCAGCTCCGGGCAATCGGCCGGCTGACGATGGCAACGCTCTCCGTCGCCATGTTCGGGCTGGCGCTCGTGGCATGGATCGCCTGGCCGTGGCTGCCGATCGCGCCCGCCACCAGCGGCCTCGCGAAGCTCGCGATGGTGCTGCTGCTGGTGGTCATCACCGTCAGCTTCTCGCCGACGATGGCGGCGGCCGTGATCACCGAAACGGGCGCGCGCGGACGTCTCAGCGAGCTGGTCCTGGCGATCGTCGTACTCGCCGATCTCGTCCTCCTCGTGCTGTTCTCGCTGGCCATCCAGTTCGCGCGGTCGGTGTTCGACGCCGGCGGAGAGGCCGGTGTCGGCGTGCTCGTGCGAATGGCATGGGGGATCGGTGGCGCCGTCGCCTTCGGCGTGCTCATCGGCTCGCTGTTCGCGCTGTATCTGCGCTACGTCGGTCGCGAAGTGACATTGGTCCTCATCGGGGCCTGCGCCCTCCTCAGCCAGGTCGGTACGACGCAGCAATTCGAGCCGCTGCTGGCCGCATTGGCGGCCGGCCTGGTGATAGAGAACCTCGCGATTGCCCAGGGCGACGCGTTGAAGACCGCCGTCCAGCGCGGCGCGTCGCCCGTGCTGGTGATTTTCTTCGTGGCGGTCGGAACCTCTCTGAGAATCGATGCGCTTGCCGCCGTGGGAGCCGCCGCGGTCGCACTGGCCGCGATTCGACTCGCGCTGATCCGGTTCGGGACGTCGGTCGGTGCGCGCATCGCGCACCTCGACCCGGACCGCCGGCGTTACGTGTGGACCGGCTTGATCTCGCAGGCTGGCATCACGCTCGGCTTCGCGTCGGTGGTGGCGCTCGAATTCCCCGGATGGGGCCTCCAGGTACAGACGCTGCTCGCCGCGCTCGTCCTGATCCACGAAGTGGTGGGTCCGCTGTTGTTCCGGTACGGGTTATCGCGCGGCGGCGAGCTCGACCCCCGTTCGGCCCGTCCGCTGGTGGTCGTCTCCAACCGGGAGCCGTATCTCCACAGTGAGACCGGCCAGGGCCGGATTGTCGCCAGGCCCGCCACCGGGGGCGTCGCCGTTGCGCTCGACGCGCTCATGCGGGAACGGGCCGGCGTCTGGATTGCGCATGGAGCCGGACCCGCTGATCGCCGCGTGGTCGATGCCTCGGACAAGGTGGCCGTGCCACCCGACCACCCGTCGTATCAGCTTCGCCGGTTGTGGCTCGAGGAACCGACGTTCTCCGCGTACTACAACGGTTTCGCGAACGAGGGCTTGTGGCCGCTCTGCCATTTGGTGGACGTCCGGCCACACTTTCGCGCGACCGACTGGCAGGCCTACCAGGACGTCAACGAACGGTTCGCGCGCGCCGTGGATCAGGAAATCACGGAGCCGGATACGCCGGTGTTCATCCAGGACTACCACCTGGCGCTGGTCGCGCCCGCTCTGCGGAGGCGACGCCCGATGGCACGGACGGCGCTGTTCTGGCACATTCCGTGGCCCTACCCCGACCGCCTCCGCATCTGTCCCTGGCGTCGAGAGATCCTGGCGGGGCTGCTCGCCAACGATCTATTGGCATTCCAGCTGGAACGCGATCGCCGGAATTTCCTGCTCGCAATCGAGGAGGAGCTCGACGCCCAGGTGGAAGCCGAATCGTCGCGGGTGCTGTGCGGCGGCCGGACGACCACGGTCGTCGCGGTACCGATCGGCGTCGACTACGACCGCATCCAGGACCTGGCCGCCGACGCGGCGCTCGTTGACGAACAGGCGAGGCTTCGAGCGGCATTCGGCCTCTGTGCCGATGTGATTGGAATCGGCGTGGACCGGCTCGACTACACGAAAGGCATTCCCGAGCGGCTGGCCGCCCTCGACGAGGTGCTGGCACGGCAGCCCGAGCTCCGCGGACGCATGACGTTCGTGCAGATCGGTGTCCGCTCGCGATCGGGAGTCGGCAGCTACGCGGCGATCGAAGCCGAGATTGCGCGGCGGATTGCGGACATCAATGCACGCCATGCACTGCCGGGACGACCGTTGCCGATCGTCTACCACCAGGCACCCCTGACCATCACCAGCCTGGTCGCGCTGTACCGGCTCGCGCACTTCTGCATCGTCAGCTCGCTGCACGACGGCATGAACCTGGTCGCAAAGGAATTCGTTGCCGCGCGCGACGATGAGGACGGCGTCCTGGTGCTCAGCGCGCTGGCAGGTGCCGCCCAGGAGCTGAAGGAGGCGCTGATCATCAACCCCTACGACGTGGCGGGGTTCGCCGACGCGCTCGAGGCGGCGATCCACATGCCGCCGGCGGAGCGGCGGGCGCGCATGCGCGCCCTGCGCCGCGCCGTGGCCGGCCGGAACGTCTTCGGGTGGGCCTCGGACATCCTCGAAGGGCTGGAGAGTCTGTGGACCAAACCGCTGCACTATTCAGTGCGCCGATGGGAGGAGATGTCGGTGTGAGTCGCAACTCGATCAACTACTTCGTCTCGTCCCAGATCACCTGCACGTTCGCGCGCAGTGAGTTCGGCTGCGGCTGGTTGTACCCCTTGAAGCGCTCGGGCACCTTCCATGTGCTCACCACGTCGTCGATGGTCCGCCCGGCCTTCTTGGCCTCCTGCACTGCCCCCACGAGGCCGCGAATGAACTCGGAGTACTCCTTCAGGTCGGCGATGGGCACGACCGCGCTGTGGCCGGTAATCACGCGATCGACATTTGGCGTCGCCGCCGCCTTCGCGAGCGTATCTGAATAGGCGATGCCACTGCCGCCGTTGTTCCTGTCCATGATCGGCGTGGTCTTGTTGGGAAACGTGTCACCGGCGTGCATGACGCGCGCCGCCGTGAAGACTACGTACGCGTCGCCACCGGTATGGGCGCGACCGTAGTAGTGGAGATCCACGCGATCGCTGCCGCCGCCGAGCGAGAGCCTGTCCGCGAACGTCCGCGTGGGCAGTCCCTTGCCGCCGCTCGCCTTGAACGGATTGGGGATGTCTCCGGGGAACCCGTGGATTGGATTCCACTGCTCCATGTACGTCTTCGTGTTCTGATGCGTGATGACCTCGACGCTCGGGAGCTCGGCGTTCCCGTTCACGTGATCGAAGTGCGTGTGGGTGTTGATGATGGTCGTGATTGGCTTGTCGGTGAGCGTCTTCAGCCTGGTCAGAATGGGCTGGCCCCATCCGCTCACCTTCGTATCGACGAGCACCACGCCCGTCGAGGAGACGAACGCGGCGGTATTCCCGCCGCCGCCGCGCAGCACGAACAGGTTGTCCGTCAGCTTCTCGATTTCAAGGGCGTCGGCCGACGGCGGGGCGTTGAGCCCGCCGCGGCCGGCCGCCGTCTGCTGAAAGCCACTGACCGCGATGGAGAGCGCGCCGACGATCAGTACAGCGCCCAGTACGACACGCCTTCTCATGTATCCTCCCGATGCGAATCGATCGCCGGTCTTCGCGATGAACCAACCGGAGCTCACTCAGTCTGGGTGTGGGGCGAGCCTTCACGGCTCGCCACGCGGACCGTTGAGGTCCGCGCCACATCCGCGATTCATGAGCTCCGGTCAGCGCGCCGGAGCGGTCGCCGCGCCCGCGCCGCCGCCGGCAGTCGCGCGGCCGTCGGTGAGCAGGTCCTTCTTCGAATCCGCCTCGGTCTTGTGCGGAGTCACCTTGTCCGGGTCGACGCGCACCATTAAATACGTGATGTGATCGTCGATCCGCGTGAACTGGTGCCCGGTGCCAGCCGGGATGAAGACGACATCCCCCGCCCTGATGTTGTGCGAAATTCCGTTCCGAATCTCCTTGGCATTGTTCCCCGGTCCGTTCAGCAGCCTCACGGTGGCCAGATTTGCCGGACGCCGCTCCTTGCCGATGAGGTCAGGGCCGAGCTTGAGCGTCGCCGCGCCGTCGATCACGTGATAGAGCTCGCTGACCAGATCGTGCTCGGCCACGTTGGGTTCTGCTGTCGCGAGCTTCGGGCGGGTCACGACCGCGACACCGACGTTCACCTTGCCGATGTCGACCTGCCGAATTCCCTGATCGGTGAGCCCGTTGGCAATACCCCTCTTGATGTAGGCCTGGATCTCGCTGGTGGGGATATACGTGCCCGGACACATCTTGCAGCTTGGCTGATACTCGTTGCCAAGGTGCGCAAACTTCTTTCCGGCGGCGGCAGCCTCCTCGGGCGTTTCGGTTCCGGTCGTACGCAGATCGGCTTTCGAGTCGGCTTCGGTTTTGAGCGGAACGATCTTGTCGGGATCGAACCGCACCATCAGGTACGTGATGTGGTCGTCGACCTTCGTGAACAGGTGACCCGTCCCGGCGGGAATGATGACCACGTCGCCGGCCTTGAGCTCATAGGTCACCCCGTTGCGAATCGCCTTGGCGCCGTTGCCGGGGCCGTTCTGCACCCTGACGGTCTTCTGGCTGGCGGGACGGCGCACCATGCCGACCAGATCCGGACCGAGCACGAGCGTCGCGGTTCCGTCGATGACGTGATACAGCTCGCTGACCAGATCGTGCTCGGCAACGGCTGGCTCCGGGTTGGTGAGCCTGCCGCGGTGCACGATGCCTACGCCGAGATGCGCCTTGCCGATGTCGACGTGGCGAATCTGCTGGTCGGTGAGGTTGTGATCGATGGCCCGCTTCAGGTAGGCATCGATTTCGCTTTTCGGAAGGTACGTGCCCGGACACATATTGCAGCTCGGCTGGTATTCCTGTGCCGAGAGCGTTGACAGTGCGAGGAGGGCAACGACGGCCGGCATCCACGTGCGCATAGAGCCTCCTGCTTCCAGATATCGACTAATTCGGTCAATCACAACAACTTACCCTCGCCGCCGCGCCGGCCGTGCCGGCAGTGCGCGGGGCCGCGGCGTTCCGCGAAATCTCGACGGGAGATGATGTCGCCGCCGGAATCGGATCATGTTGACAGACGCTCCAGCGGCGCTCAGTATCTCACTGAAAGCGCGATATTCGCCCCCTGTCGTTCCTACTGAGAGGGAGGGTACGATGGCGACGCTCTGGACGCCCCGGCGGCGATTTGTTGCCGTGTTCGCGTGGATCGGGTGCCTGGCGGCCGCGCCGACGGCTGGGCCGCTCGCGCAGGGCTCCCCGCAGGGCCAGGTCACGCAAGGGGAGGTCACCTTCACCAGGGACGTCGCACCCATCTTTCGACGGTCGTGTCAGAGCTGCCATCGTCCGGGTTCCGTGGCGCCGATGTCGCTGCTGACCTACGAAGCCGCGCGTCCGTGGGCGCGGTCGATCAGGGCCAAGGTGGTCGCCCGCGAGATGCCGCCCTGGCACGTCGATCGGCACATCGGCATCACCAGGTTCAAGAACGATCCATCGCTGACCGACGCCGAGATCGCCACCATCGCGAAGTGGGTCGACAGCGGTGCGCCGATGGGCAACCCGGCCGACATGCCGCCGCCGCGGACGTTCGACGACGTCGACAAGTGGTGGATCGGCAAGCCGGACCTGATCGTCGCCATGGAGAAGCCGTACATCCTCCCGGCGGCCGGCCCCGACAACATCGTCGACGTGCTCATCGACCCGGGCTTCACCGAGGACATGTACATCTCGGCGATCGAAAGCAAGCCGCTCGACCCAGAGAGCTTCAACGTCGTGCACCACTTCACGACCAACCTGGTGGAGGATCCGGTCGACGATCCGACCGGCCTTTTCCTCAACGAATACGCGCTCGGAAAGAACGCCGACATCTTCCCGCCGAACTCGGGCCGGCTGATCAGGGCGGGCACGAAGATCAACTTCAACCTGCACCTCAATCCTCGCGGGAAGGAAACGCCGGTACGGGTGGCGGTGGCGTGGAAGGTGTACCCGAAGAACGTGGTCCCGAAGTACGTGGCGTTCACGCAGCACATGGGCGATGCCCCGGAGATCGACATTCCAGCCGGCGCGATTTCCCGGCACGACGGCTACTTCCGGCTGCCACGGCCCGCGCTGATTGCCTCGTTCCAGCCGCACATGCACAACCGGGGCAAGGCGCAGTGCATCGAGGCGATCTATCCGGATCTCCGGTCCGATTCGGCGCGCCCGGGCCCCGCCCGCGTCGAGACGATCAGTTGTGTCAGCAATTATCAGTTCGGCTGGCACATCACCTATCCGTACGCCGACGACGTGGCGCCGCTGTTGCCGGCCGGCACGATCATCCACGTCATCTCCTGGCACGACAACACGACAGCCAACAGATGGAACCCGAATCCGAAGAACTGGGTGGGTGGTGGCTCGCGCTCCATCGACGAGATGAGCTTTTCGTGGATCACCATCACCTACCTGGAGGAGGATGACTTCCAGCAGCGCGTCGCCGAGCGGCGCAGGCTGCAGCAGACCACCGAGCAGCGGCCCGCCACGGGCGCGACCACGGTGGCCACGAATCGTTGACACAAGCACTTTTCGCTTCCACGGGCCACGGAGACACGGAGGCACGGAGACAATCCCAATCAATGGTTCCTCCTTGTCTCCGTGACTCCGTGGCAACGTGGAGGTGAACGGATTCTCCCAACGCAAGGACGATCACGATGGGCAACCTGCGACACTCGGGGATGATGGTGCTGGCCTGCGGTCTGGCTCTCGCCGGCGCGGCGGCGGCGGTCGCGCGCGCCCAGGCGCCGGGTACGCGGCTCCCGACGGAGATCACGAGTGTCAGGCACAACACGGGTCAGAGCGTGACGCCGTACTTCGAGGGCTGGATCCGGAATGCCGATGGCACCTTCGACATGGTGTTCGGGTACTTCAACCGGAACTATGTCCAGGAGTTCGCGATTCCCGCGGGCGCCGACAACAAGATCGAGCCGGGCGTCGTCGATCAGGGGCAGCCCACGTACTTCCTGCCGAGACGCCAACGGTACGTGTACCGCGTGCGGGTACCGGCCGACTTCGGCAAGCAGGAAGTCATCTGGACGATCACGGCAAATGGCCGGACGGAACGTGGCTACGGCAACCTGCTCGCCGAGCAGGAAATCACGGAGCGCGTCGTCATCACGAACGGGAACTTCAATCCCGGACACGACGACCCCAACAAGCCGCCGTCAGTCGAGATCGCTCCCCTGTCGGGCGTGCGAGCTGGAGTGCCGGTGACGCTCTCCGCCAGGGTCACCGACGATGGCCTGCCGAAGCTCAAGCCGGTGGCCGTGGCGCCACGCGAACAGGCGGCCGCCACCGGCGGATTCGGGGCGCAGATCAATACGTCAGCGACCCGTCCGCGCGAGACGACGCTGACGTGGCTGCAGTACAGCGGTCCCGCGAAGGTCGTCTTCGGCCACACCGACGCGCTTCCTGTCGTAAGCGGCCAAGCCGTCACCACCGCGACGTTCACCGCTCCGGGCACCTACCGGCTGATCGGATCCGCCTCCGACCCGGGCCGCCTCTCGACCAAGGTGACACTCACCGTGACGGTGGTGCCGTAGCGGACTTCGGGCTTCGGGCTTCGGTTGCGGCAAGCTGATTGCTCCCGGAGCCCGGAGCCTGGAGCCCGGGTCCCGGATCGGGTAGCGCAGCTCCGCCTGAGACGAAACTGCCACACTCTCTTCGAGTTTCGTT
>DATDHP010000170.1:0-7552 GCA_036521515.1 Vicinamibacterales bacterium | reverse complement strand
CCGAGGTCCGCGGCGCGGGCGCGATCGATCTCGGCGCGCAGCTCCGGACGATCCAGCTTGAGCGAGACGTCGAGATCCTGCAGCCCGAGCTCGGGGCCGCGCGCCTTGAGCGCGTTGCCGTACTCGGACAGCTTCTCGAGCTCGGGGCCGCGGATGACGAAGTCGATGTCGTTGTTGCCAGTCCCGATGTTGAACGACTGAGGGTTGCGCAGCTGGATGGCGAGGTTCGGGTAGCGCTGCAGCTTGGCCCTGATCTGCTGCATCACGTCGCGCTGGCCGTAGTTGCCGCGGAACGCGGCGAGCGGATCGAGCGTGACGATGCCGCGGACCAGCCGCGAGATCGAGAACACCCGCTCCTCGTGCGGCGCGATGCGGACAAAGCCCTGCGCGCTGTTGACGGTGCCGAGGAAATTGCCGCCCGCCGTCATCAGCAGCAGCCTGACGCCGGGAACGCTGCGCACGTCGCGCTCGACGTTGCGGGTGATCTCGTCCATCGCCGCCAGGCTCATCCCCTCGGGCGCGGTGATGCCGAGGTCGAACTCGGCCTCGTCGCCGTTGGTCGGAATGAACTCCTGGCGGACGACGGTGTAGAGCGGATAGCTCGACGCAATCACGGCCACGGCGAGCACGGCCACCGCGGCGCGATGGCGCAGCGAGAACAGCAGCGTGGCCGTGTAGACGCGGTCGATCGCGCCGTAGAACCCCTGCCGCGATTTCGCCTCGCCGCCGTGGTCGGCCGACCGCCGCAGCAGGCGCGCGCTCATCATCGGCGTCAGCGTGAACGAGACGACGAGCGAGACCAGGATGGCGACCGCCGCGGTCAGCCCGAACTGGTAGAGCACGCGCCCCGACACGCTCGACATGAACGAGACGGGAATGAAGATGACGACGAGGCAGAGCGTGGTGGCGAAGACCGGCAGCGCGATCTCCGCCGTCGCCTCGCGCGCCGCGTTGAACGCCGACAGCCGCTTCTCCTCGATGAACCGGAAGATGTTCTCGAGCACGACGATGGCGTTGTCGATGACGATCCCGACCATCAACACGAGCGCCAGCATCGTCACGCTGTTCATGGTGAAGTCGAGCGCCGCCATCATCCCGAACGTCGCGATGACCGACGAGGGAATGGCGAGGGCGGCGATGATGGTCGAGCGCCAGTCGCGCATGAAGGCGAAGACGACGAGCGAGGCGAGGATGCCGCCGAGGATCAGGTGCAGGTCGATCTCGTGCAGCGCCGCGTTGATGTAGCGCGACTGGTCGCGGACGACATCGATCTTGATGCCGGCCGGGATCTCCGTCTTGACGATCTCGATGTTCTGCTTCACCGCGTCGATCACTTCAATCGTGTTCGAGCCGATCTGGCGCCGGATCTCGAGCACGACCGTCGGCACGCCGTTGAGCCGGGCGATCGAGCGCTGCTCCTTGGTGCCGTCCTCGGCACGGCCGATGTCCCGGATGCGAATCGGCGCCCCCTCGACGTTCTTGATGACCAGGTCGTTGAACGCCACCGGATCGGTGATCCGCCCGGTGGTGCGCAGCAGCTGCTCGGTGGCTCCGGCTGTCACGTTGCCGCCGGGCGCATCCTGGTTCTGGCGCGCGAGCGCGGTCTGGACCTCCGTAATCGGCATGCGGTACGCCGCCAGCCGATCGGCGTCGACCCAGATGTTGATGGTCCGCTCGAGCCCGCCGACGATCTGCACCTCGCCGACGCCCGACGAGCGCTCCAGCCGCCGCTTGACGATCTTGTCGGCGATCTCCGTCAGCTCCCGCACCGACAGGTCGCCCGAGAGCGCGATCGACATCGACGCGTCCCCGTCGCTGTTGAACTTGAGGACGACGGGCGGCAACGTCTCTTCCGGCAGATTGCGCACGACCGCCGAGACACGGTCGCGCAGATCCTGGGTCGCGACGTCGATATCCCGATCCAGGTTGAACACCACGCCCACGTAGGAGGCGCCCGAGCCGGAGGTCGACCGGACCGAGTCGATCCCTTCGACCGTGTTGACCGCTTCCTCGATCGGCTCGGTGATCTGCGTCTCGACTTCCTCGACCGCGGCACCCGGCAGGTTGGTGCGGACCGAGGCCTGCGGCAGGTCGATGCGCGGGAACCGATCCACGCCGAGACGGAAATAGCTCGCGCCGCCGATGACGACGAGGGTGAGCACGATCATCGTGGCAAACACCGGCCGCTCGATGCAGACCGCTACCAGTTTCCTCATTCCGCCCTCACCCGCACCGGAGCGCCGTCGGTCAAGTCGCCGGGTGCCCGAATCACCATGTCGCCGGCGCGCAGTCCCTCGAGGATTTCGACCTGCTCCCCCTCACGGCGACCGGTGCGAATCCGCTGCTCTTTGGCCTTGCCGTCCTGGACGACGAGCACCCGCTGAACGCCTGCAAAACTGACGACCGCATCTTCCGGGACGAGCAGCGTCATCTCGCCCGCGCCGACTACGATGTCGGCCGTGGCAAACTGGCCCGGACGGATCGCGCCCGAGCCGTTGGTCACGACCGCTTCGACAGGCAGTGTGCGGTTCGCTTCATCGATGGCGGCGCCGATGCGCGCGAGACGGCCGCCGTGCACGCGGGAGTCGCCCTCGACGCGCACCCGGACGGCCTGGTTCACGCGCAACTGGGTGGCGGCACGTTCGGGCACCGACAGCTGGAGCCGCAGCGGATCGGTACGGACGATGGTCAGCACGGGGGTGCCGGCGGTCCGGTACTCGCCGACCGTGACATTCCGCTCGCGGACCGCGCCGTCGATGGGCGAGCGGAGAATCGTGTCCTCCAGCTGCTGCCGGGCGAGATCCACCTCCGAGCGCCGTTGCGCGAGCACCGCCTCGCGGTTGCGAATCTCCTCGATGGCATCCTGGTGCTGCCCCTCGGCCACTTCGAGCGCCGCTTCGGCGGCATCGAGGTCGCCACGGGACGAAAGGCCGCGATCGAAGAATGTTTTCATGCGGTCGCGGCTCAGGCGCGCCTGATGCAGGACGGCGCGACGCTGGCGCAGGAGGCCTGTGCTCTCGACGTCTACTTCGTCGTCGTCCCCCGTGGCCGTCAGGCCGAGACGCACCCGGGCCTGCTGGAGCGCGGCCTCCGCCTGCTTCAAACGGAACTCGAAATCGTTGGGAAGCAGGCGCGACAGGACCTGATCCCTGCGAACAGGGCTGCCCAGGTCGACGGTGAGCTCATCAACGCGCCCGGTCACTTTGAAGGCGAGCGCCACCTGGTCCTCGGCAGCCAGGGTCCCGGTGACCGTGATCACGCGATCGAGCGGGCGTTCTCCCACGAGCACTCCGGTGACCAGCCGGGCCGCCAGACCATCAGCGGCGTTCGCGGAAACCGGCGCGGCCGTGTTCGAGCAGGCCGCCACGAAGAACGCCAGAGGGACGATATGAAGGAGGAAGACTCGTAACCGCACAGTCCGGCGATTGTGCCGCAAATCCAAGCGGTTGCGCAATTGGCCCGGGGGCCCCAGACCTTACGGTTGTGTGGTTTTTACAAGGCGCTTCCGTTGGCGGCGTCCTGATTCTTACCGGCACGTGACGCGATGGTACGGGTATTCCACGCGTTTCTCCCCGGCGCCGCCGTCTATCGACGCCATGAGCGCGGTGTCGCCCTTGCGCTCATACATGATGCGCTTCGGATAATCGTGTGCAGGGTTCTCGAACACGGCGCGGTCCGCGGAGACAAAAGTCGCCGTGAAGGGCGTCGGCTGCTGGCCCGACGGGTTTGCCTCGTAGACGGCGCGGCCGTCCACCTCGCGGAGGGTGACGAACTCGGTCGCCGTGGTGCGGCCGGCGCGCACCGTGCGGCTCATGCCGAGCATGACGCCGCCCCTCGGCGCCATCCACTGCTCCTCGATTACCTGGTCGCCGCGGGTGGTCTCCCAGCATCCCGTGAACCAGGCGAGCTGCTCCACCTGGTTGATGGAGGGCCGCTGGGCAGCGGCGATCGACGACGCCGCGCACAGCAGCGCAAGGACGATCACCGGCGAGCGTGACAGCATCACGGTCTCATCAGTGCGACCATCCGCCCCGCGTCGCCGACCGGGCAGGCACCAGCAGCGTGGGCATCACGAATTCCCCGTCGGTGCCAACCGTCAGGGGCTCGAGCCCGGTCACCGCCGAGAGATCGAGCTCGCCGTAGATGTGCGGAAAAAGCTCGTCGCCCCCTTCGAAGTTTTCGAGCCGCACCTCCGACTCCAGGAGGTCGGGATCGATCCGCAGGAGCACGAGGTCGCGACGGCCGCGAAACAGGCGTCGCGCCACCTTCATGACCTGGCTCGCCGTCGAGCAGTGTATGAACCCGTCGACATCGAAGCCGCCCGGTCGATAGGCGGTCGTCGCCGCCGCCCACTCGCGCTTCAGCGCGATGTGGAAAATAGGATCGCCCGGCTCAGGGAAGCTCTGCACGCGGCGCGGTGAGAAGGATGATCTGCTTCGCCCCGATCTTCGCGGACTCAATGTCGCTCCATTCCTGTCGATCATCGTTTATCGTTCGGGTTCTCATGACGCTCCGCACTCTGGTCGATCAGGTAGCCCGTGACTCCGACGATACCGAGGACACAGACCACAATCAGCACGACGATCAGCGGCAACATGCGGCGAGCCGTGTCAGAAGGCATTGCCGATGAACGGCAGCATGCGACCCGCATAGATCACGCCCACCCACAGCATGATGGCCGCACCCGCGAGCGCCCTGTCCAGCGGGCGCGGCTCATCTCCTTCTCTCAACGCCCAGTTCTTGTCGAAGACCGTCAGGTAGAGGAAGTTGACACCGGCAAGGCCGAGCAGGGCCACCTTCCAGTAGAACGGCCCGTTCTCCGTGTACTGTTCCGGTGCGGAAATGACGAACAGCATGCCGGTCATCAGGTTGACCGCGAACGCCATGATGCCCCACGGCAGCAGCCGGTGCAGCGACGCGAACGACAGGCCCCTCATGAACCCCAGGAGCCGCAGGTTCACGGTCAGCAACAGGCCGAATACCAGGCAGAGTCCGATGAAGTGCAGGCACTCGGCCGCGGGCCACACCCAGGGGTAGGCCGCCACGGCCCCGCTGATCGACGCGGTACCCAGCCACCGGGTCCCGACGGCCAGGGCGTCTTCGACCGGTGGGGCGTCCGCGCTGATGCGAATCTCCGGATGGCTGATCTCGCCACCGTAGGTCGCGGCCCTGCCCATCAGCACCACCGTCACAACCGACAGCAGCAGGACGGTTCCGAGCGTCGAACGTCCCGGGCGTGAGTTCCGGCGCGATTGCCAGAGCCCGAACCAGGCCAGGGCGCCTGTCACCTCCATCAGCAGGAACGCCAGCAGTGCCGCGTTCTGGTGCGCCGTGATGGCGGCATCGCTGACCCCGGCACGGCCCTGGACGACGGTCTGCGCGGCCACACCGGTCAGGTACGCCGGCAGTGTCAGGAGCGCGATCAGGAAGAACACCTCGAGGCTGGCGCGTACGAGGTGGTCGTTTCGACGAGCGAAGGCAAGGAGGAGCAGGCCAAGACCGACCACCGTGCCAATCGTCGGAAAGTGGTTCAACAGAAGATGCAGATGCGCCACATTCACCAGGTCCATGGGCAAGCCCTCACACGTAAGCCAGCAGCCGCCCGGCCGTGACGGCTGCGGTCCAGACCACGAGCGATATGATGGCGAGGCGCCTCGCGGCGCCACTGACCATCACCGCATTCTCTCCCGATTCATCCACCGCGCGCCTGATCAGCACGACGGTCACGACGCCGATCCCGACGAGAACCATCTTGAAGAAGAAGAGCCACGAGGTGCCGCGCTCGGTCGCATCGGCTGCAAAGAGCAGGGCACCGGTCACGGCGTTGATCCAAAAGCCGGCCCACATCAACCGGAAGAGCGTCCGCATCGGGGCAAGCGGCGCCCGGCCGCCGATCCCGAGGAGCCGCAGGTCGAGGATCGCGGCCGCGCCGCCGAGCACTCCCAACCCGATTGTGTGAAGGGTCAGGACCGTCGGATACGCCCACACGGTGTCGGCTTCGCGGATCCATGTTGACAACCCTGTGCCTTCGAGCCACGCGAACAACTGCATCATGCGGCATCTACCCTTTCAGCCGGGCTCGCCCTTCCGAACGGAGCGCGCTTCGTCCACACTCCCGGACGTGAACCGCCACGTTCCCGATACGCGGGGAACCCTGTCGAAGCGTGATCGTGAAGAGCGAGGCGGTGGGGAATATACACCCTCTGTAATACAAACCCCTGAAATCTTGTTCTGCTGACAAGAATCGCTGAGGGTTTGTATTACTAGATGCGGCGGGCTTCAGCCCGCCGCCTAGCGCGGATGCGCTCTTCGGTTGCGGCGCAGCCGCGCTGTGCACTGCGACGTGCATGGTCGACCTGGCGTCCCTGGAGCCGGCCTCATGCTACGCTACGCCTCGAACTTCGGGCTCGCGGGGCGAGTGAGGCGGGCAGGGCGGGTGGGGCGGGTGAGGCGCGCGTGCAACTCACCACGTCCGCCCGACTACCCTGCGCGCCCTGCCCGCCCCACTCGCCCTACTCCGAAGGAGCCTCACATGCGCTGGAGCCGCCGCGAATTCGTCGCCGCCTCGTCACTGGCCGTTCTCGGGAGCGCGCTGCGCGCGGTGCCGTCATTTGCGCAGCAGCCGCCTCCGCCCGCCGTCCCGGAATTCGCGACCATCCGCCGGAACATCGGGACGTTCACCGCGCGCGGCGGCACGATCGGATGGCTGATCTCGCCCGACGCGGTCGTCGTGGTGGACAGCCAGTTCGCCGATACGGCGCCGCTGTTGCTCGATGGCCTGAAGACGCGCACGCCCCGGAAGATCGACATCCTCGTCAACTCACATCATCACGGCGATCACACGGGCGGCAACAAGGTCCTGCAGCCGGCCGCCGCGAAGATCGTGGCGCACGCCAACGTCCCCGGGCTGCAGCGCAAGGCCGCGGAGGCGAACAACTCGCTGGCCAATCAGGCGTTTGCCGACACGACGTTCGACAAGGAATGGAAGCAGGACGTCGGCAGCGAGATCGTGTCCGCCAAGTACTATGGTGCGGCGCACACGGGCGGCGACGTGGCGATCTTCTTCGAGCGCGCCAACATCGTGCACATGGGCGACCTGATGTCGCACGTGCGGAACCCGCGCGCCGACCGGCCGGCGGGCGCGTCGGTCCGCAACTGGATTCCCGTACTCGAGAACGTGGTCAAGGACCACGGCAACGACACGATTTACATCTTCGGCCACTCGAAGCCGGGCGAACGTGTGACCGGCTCGCGCGCCGATCTCATGAACCTGCGGAACTACCTCACGGCGATGGTCGATTTCGTTCAGAAAGGGCTCGCGGCGGGTCGCTCGCGCGACGAGATCATCAAAGCCACTGCGATTCCCGGGTTCGAGTCGTGGGCCGACACGCCTGTGGCGCTGCCGGCGGCGTACGATGAACTGACCTCGCGGTCGTAGGCCAGCCGCTCCCACGAACACAGAGACTCAGAGACACAGAGAAACTTTGGCTCTGTGCCTCTGTACCTCTGTGGTTCGTGATCGAGGACTTCAGATCGTCTTGACTTGCGCGCC
>DATDHP010000169.1:0-12604 GCA_036521515.1 Vicinamibacterales bacterium | reverse complement strand
GGACGGTGGTCAGGCTGACGATAAAGAAGTAGCAGGCAGCCTGCAGCGGGCAGCAGCCGGCAGTTCGAAGCAGGCAGTCCGCGCTGCCGGCTGCCCGCTGCCGGCTTCGTCAGACCCTGATAATCCGTGCTTCGCGGATCGCTTTCACCTTCCGGATGTCCGCCAGCACTTCGTCGGGAATGGGGGACGTCTCGTCAACGTTGACGACGCCGACCGCACGGCTGCCGTCGCGGCCGAGGGCGAAGTTTGCGATGTTGAGGCCATGCCGTCCGAGGATGGTGCCCACGTCGCCGATGACGCCGGGTTGATCGTTATTGGTGACGACGATCATGGTGCCCTCCAGCGGCGCCTCCACGGCCACACCGTCCACCAGCACCACGCGCGGCGACGTCTTCTCGAAGACCGCACCCTCCACCCAGTGCTCGCCCTCGCTCGTATGCAGCTTGACCGACAGCAGGCTCGTGTAGTTCCGCGGACGGGAGCTTCGGGACTCCACGATCTCCATCGCGCGCTCGTCCGCCACGCTTCGGGCATTCACCAGTGTCACGCCCGACGAGAGGATCGGCCGGAACAGCCCGACGAGCACGGCGTTGAGGATCATGTCATTGCGGCCCTGCGCCAGCTCGCCGTAGTAGCGGACGCCGAGGCCGTGGGCGTGTCCCTCGTTCATCTGCGCCAGGAAGGCGCCCAGGCGTTCGCCCAACTCGATGAACGGCCGCAGGCGGCTGAACTCCTCTGCCGAGACGGAGGGAAAGTTCACGGCATTGCGGATGATGCCGTCGCGCAGGAAGTCGCGCAGGGCCGCCGACGTTTCGACCCCCACCAGTTCCTGTCCCTCGCGCGTGGATGCGGCAATATGCGGTGTCGCCACGACCTGCGGCAGCTTCTGGAGCCTGTGGTCGACAGTGGGCTCCTTGTCGAACACGTCGAGAGCAGCGCCGCCCACGTGGCCGGTCTCGATTGCGTCGGCGAGCGCCTTCTCGTCGATCAGATCGCCGCGGGCGGTGTTGATGATGCGGATCCCTTTCTTCGCCCGTGCCAGCCGTTCTGCGTTGACGATGTTCCGCGTCTTGTCGTTCGACGGCATGTGCAGCGACAGGTAGTCCGCGCGCGCGAACACCTCATCGAGCGACACCAGCTCGACGCCGAGATCGGCAGCCACCTCCTCGGAGATGAAGGGATCGTGCGCGATGATACGCATGCCGAACGCGGCCGCGCGCCGGGCGACCTCTTGCCCGATACGGCCGAGGCCGGCCAGGCCGAGGGTCTTCTCGCGCACTTCCTCGCCGAGAAACTTCTTCTTCTCCCACTTGCCCTGCTTCATCGCCGCGTCCGCGGCGGGCAGGTGACGAGCCGTGGCGAGGATGAGTCCCATGGCCAGTTCGGCGACCGAGATGCTGTTGGCGCCCGGGGCGTTCATGACGACGATCCCGCGCGCGCTGGCGGCGGGCACGTCAACGTTGTCCACGCCGGTGCCGGCGCGCGCGATCACGCGCAGCTTCGGCGCGGCGGCAATCAGTGGTGCGGTGACTTTGGTGGCGCTTCGCACGACGATGGCATCGGCATCCTGAAGGTCGGCGGCAAGCTGGTCGGCGGCCCGACCGGTGCGGGCATCGACCTCCCAGCCTTCCGCGCGGAGCAGGTCGAGCGCGGAGGCGGGAAGATCGTCAGCAACAACGATTTTCAACGGTGGTGTCCATCCGTGTCAGTGTAACGAAGCTCCGCCTCAAACCGTCGAGCGGCGGATCTTCGTTACTGGTCCGCGGCCGCGCATGCGGCCGCGGCTAAGCCGTGGTTGCGCGGCGCACTTCGACAGGTTGTACAGTTCGCGCCGCGCAAGCACGGCTCGATGACTACAAACGCCAAGTATAATCTGCGCTGCCGTCGAGCTCGAGGTCGGCCCGCGTGCAACCGGCGCACTACGGTGGTGCAAACCGCTAGAATGCTTGGATTTCACGCGCGATTTGCACGTTCGGAACGGCCTTTTCCACAGGGTTTTCAACAGAAATTGTGAGTAACCGGCGGCGATGATGCGGGACATCGCCCTAAGGGCAGCGCCCCTGGCCTGGTGAGGCCCGCGAGATGAGGACAGGAATGAAACGCAAAGTGACAGTGGTAGGCGGCGCCGGCAACGTGGGCGCCACCGTCGCGCGCTCGATCGCCGAGAAGGAGCTCGCCGACGTTGTCATCATCGACATCGCCGATCAGAAAGCGGCGGGCGTCGGGCTCGACATCTACGAGGCCTGCCCGATCATCGGCTCCGACTCGCGTGTCATCGGCGGCGGCGACTGGGGGCCGGCCGCGGGGTCGGACATCGTCGTGATCACGTCGGGAAAGCCGCGCAAGCCTGGGATGAGCCGCGATGATCTCGTGCGCGACAACTTCGAGATCATGAAGAGCATCGCCCCGCTTGTGGTGCAGCACTGCCCGAACGCCATCATCATCCCCGTTGCCAACCCGCTCGATGCGATGGCGCAGGCGCTCTTCCGGCTCACGAAGTTCCCGCGCGAGCGGATCATCGGCATGGCCGGCGTGCTCGACTCCGCCCGCATGAGCACCTTCATCGCCATGGAGCTCAACGTGTCGGTCGAGAACGTCCACTCGTTCGTGCTCGGCGGCCATGGAGACACGATGGTGCCGCTGCCGCGCTACTCGACGGTTGCCGGGATCCCGATTACCGATCTGCTGTCGAAGGAGAAGATTGACGCCATCTCGACGCGCACGGCCAATGGCGGCGCCGAGATCACGAAACTGGTCGGCACGAGCGCCTGGTATGCGCCGGGCGCGGCGGTGTCGGAGATGATCGAGGCCATCCTCAGGGACAAGAAGAAGATCCTGCCGTGCTCCGTGTTCCTGCAGGGCGAGTACGGGATCCGCGACCTCTTCGTGGGCGTGCCGGTCAAGCTCGGCGCCAGGGGCCTCGAGGAGATCATCCAGGTCAAGCTGACGCCGGAAGAAGACGCCGCGCTGAAGAGATCAGCGGGTGCCGTCAAGGAACTCGTCGATGTGATCGGAATGTAGGCCGCGGGCTCCGGGCCCCGCCCCGGGTCATGCCGGAGCCTGGAGCGCGGAGCCCGAAAAGACTAACATGCTTCCGGTTCCCGACGTGCTGGAGCCTCACACGTTTTGAAAATCCACGAATACCAGGCCAAGTCAGTCCTCGCGCGGTACGGCGTGCCGGTCCCGCGCGGCGAAGTGGCGTCCTCGCCGGCGGCAGCCGGCGACATCGCGCGGCGCCTCGGCGGCCACGTCGTCGTGGTCAAGGCACAGATTCACGCGGGCGGCCGCGGAAAAGGCGGCGGCGTCAAGCTGGCGAAGTCTCCCGAGCAGGCCGAGCAGATAGCCAAAGAGATGCTCGGCATGACACTCGTCACGCACCAGACCGGCCCGGAAGGGAAGAAGGTCAACCGCGTGCTCATCGAGGAAGGCGTCCAGATCGATCGCGAGCTCTACGTGAGCATGCTCATCGATCGCGCGGCGGAGGCGCCGGTGGTCATCGCGAGCGCCGCCGGCGGCATGGACATCGAGGAGGTTGCCGCCTCGCATCCGGAGAAAATCCTCAACGAGGCGGTGGATCGCGGCACCGGCATCGTCCCGTTCCAGGCACGCAAGCTGGCGTTCGGGATGGGGCTCGACGGGGGCTCCTCCAACAAGCTGGTGAAGGTGCTCGATTCCATGTACAGGGCGTTCATCGACACCGATGCGTCGATGATCGAGATCAACCCGCTGATTCTCACCAAGACTGGCGAGCTCCTCGCGCTCGACGCCAAGGTCACCTTCGACGACAACGCGCTCTACCGGCACGCCGACATCCGCGACTTCCGGGACATCACCGAGGAGGATCCGCTCGAGGTCGAGGCATCCAAGTTCAGCCTGAACTACATCCGTCTCGACGGCGACATCGGCTGCATGGTCAACGGTGCGGGCCTCGCCATGGCGACGATGGACATCATCAAGCTGGCGGGTGGCGAGCCGGCCAACTTCCTCGACGTCGGCGGCGGCGCGAATGCGGGGCAGATCAAGAACGCGTTCCGCATCCTGATGGCCGACAAGAACGTCAAGGCGGTGTTGATCAACATCTTTGGCGGCATCCTCCGCTGCGACGTGCTGGCGCAGGGCGTGATTGCAGCCGTGAAAGAGCTCGGCGTGCCTGTTCCGATCGTGATCAGGATGGAAGGCACCAATGTCGAGGAAGGCAAGCGGCTGCTGAAGGCGAGCGGGCTGAACTTCACGACTGCCGATTCGATGGGTGAGGCGGCGGAACGGGTCGTCGCGCTGGCACGGGGGAACGGATAACGTGGCGGTCCTGCTGGACAAGAACACGCGGCTCATCGTCCAGGGGCTGACGGGCCGCGAGGGCACGTTCCATGCGAAGGCCGCGCTGGCGTACGGCACCACCGTCGTCGGCGGCGTGACGCCCGGCAAGGGCGGCACCACGCACGAGGGCTGGCCCGTGTTCAACAGCGTGCACGATGCGGTCAGGGAGACCGGTGCGAACGCGTCGGTCATCTTCGTCCCGCCGCCGTTCGCAGCCGACGCCATCATGGAGGCCGTGGACGCCAGGATTCCGCTCGCCGTGGCGATTACCGAGGGCATCCCGGTTGTCGACATGCTGAAGGTGATGACCTTCATGGACGACAAGCCGACGCGGCTGATCGGCCCGAACTGCCCGGGTATCATCTCGCCCGGCAAGGGCAAGGCCGGCATCATCCCGCACAACATCGTCAAGGAAGGCGCCATAGGCATCGTGTCGAAGAGCGGCACGTTGACGTACGAGGCCATTCACCAGCTCTCGAAGGAAGGTATGGGCCAGACGACATGCATCGGGATCGGCGGCGATCCATTGATCGGCACGACCTTCGTCGACGCGCTCGAGCTGTTCGCGGCCGACAGCGACACCGAGGCCGTGATCATGATCGGGGAGATCGGCGGTTCGGCGGAGCAGGACGCGGCCGCGTGGGTCAAGAAAGAGTTCACGAAGCCGGTCGTCGGCTTCATCGCCGGCCAGACCGCGCCGCCGGGACGGCGCATGGGTCACGCCGGCGCCATCATCGCCGGCGGCCAGGGCACGGCAGCCGAAAAAATGGACGCCCTGTCGAAGGCCGGCGTGCACGTGGTGAAGAGTCCCGCTGAGATGGGACGCAAGATGCGCGAGGCGCTGGGGCGGTAGGTAGCCGGCAGCAGGCAGCCGGCGGCTGGCAGTAAATGTGATGGCCGCGACAGGCGTGAGGCGTTGCGCTGGTCACACCGCTGGCGCGTCACAACAGAGGCTGCCGGCTGCCCGCTGCCGGCCATCTCGAAGGGCAAAATGGAACGCACATTGGCAATCATCAAGCCCGATGCCGTGCAGCGCCAGGTCGCAGGCAAGATCCTGGCGCGGATTGAAGAGGCGGGGTTCACCGTCAAGGCGATGCGCCTCCAGCATCTGACGAAGAGGGAGGCCGAGGGCTTCTACGCCGTTCACCGTGAGCGGTCGTTCTTCGGCGAGCTGACCGAGTTCATGGCCTCGGGGCCGTGCGTGCTGCTGGCGCTCGAGGCGCCTGACGCAATCAAGAAATGGCGCGACACGATGGGCGCGACCGACCCCGCGAAAGCCGGGGCCGGGACGCTGCGCAAGGAGTTCGGCGAATCAATCGGCAGGAACGCGACCCACGGATCGGACGCGCCCGAGACGGCGGCGTTCGAGCTGGGGTACTTCTTTCGAGGGTTGGAGCTGATCTAGGTTGACGTGGGGGCCGGTTTCAGCCGGCCCAGGCCGACCTGAAGATCGGCCCCCACGAATGCCGAACACTTCGATGGGACGTCTGCTCATTGTCGTCGGGCTCGTGCTGGCCGGCGCCGGCCTCCTTCTCGTGCTTGGCGTCCCGCTCGGCCGCCTGCCTGGTGACTTCACGCTTCGGCGTGGCAACTTCTCGTTTCACTTTCCGCTGACGACCTCGATCCTCGTCAGCATCGTGCTGACGATGATCATGATGTTTCTCAACAGGAGATAGGGTCAGGCCCGCCGCCTGGAGCCCGGAGTCCGGAGCCGTGCCGTCGATCAAAGCAGATCGCTGGATCAAGAAGATGGCGCTCGAGCACGGGATGATCGTCCCGTTCGAGGATCGGCAGGTGCGCCAGGGCGTGATCTCCTACGGCCTGTCGTCCTACGGCTACGACATCCGTGTGGCCGACGAGTTCAAGGTGTTCACGAACATCAACAGCACTGTCGTTGATCCGAAGAACTTCGACGCGCGATCGTTCGTGGACGTGAAGGCGGACGTCTGCATCATCCCGCCCAACTCGTTCGCGCTCGCCAAGACGGTCGAGTATTTCCGCATCCCGCGCGATGTCCTGACGGTGTGTGTCGGCAAGTCGACGTATGCCCGGTGCGGCCTGATCGTCAACGTCACCCCGTTCGAGCCCGAGTGGGAGGGATATGTCACGCTCGAGATCTCGAACACCACGCCGCTGCCCGCGAAGGTCTACGCCAACGAGGGCATTTCCCAGGTGCTCTTCTTCCAGGGCGACGAGCCGTGCGAGGTCTCCTACGCGGACAAGAAGGGGAAGTACCAGAAGCAGCAGGGGCTCACGTTGCCAAGGATGTAGGCTCCCTATGCCACGCACAGAACCGGCGCGCGGCATGCGCGACTTCCTCCCGGAAGACGTGCGGCGGCGGGAGTACGTCATCGGCGTCATCAAGCGCGTGTACGAGCGCTACGGCTTCGAGCCGCTGGAGTCGCCCGCCGTCGAGAACCTCGAGACGCTGATGGGCAAGTATGGCGACGAGGGCAATCAGCTCATTTTCAAGATTCTCAAGCGCGGCGAGCACGAGGCGACCGGCCAGGCGGACCTGGCGCTGCGCTACGACCTGACGGTGCCGCTGGCGCGCGTCGTGGCGCAGTACCAGTCGAGGCTGCCGCGCCTCTTCAAGCGCTACCAGATCCAGCCGGTCTGGCGCGCCGATCGTCCCGCGCGCGGGCGCTTCCGCGAGTTCTATCAGTGCGACGTGGATTCGCTGGGATCGATGTCGCCGGTCGTCGAAGCCGAGGTGTGCTCGGCCGTCGCCGAGGCCCTCGTTGAACTTGGCTTCAGCGACTTCGTCATCAGGATGAACCACCGCCAGCTGCTCGCGTCGTTGCTGGCGGCGGCTGGCGTTCCACCGGACCGGCACGCGTCGGCACTCGTCGCCCTCGATAAGCTGGACAAGATTGGCGTTGACGGCGTCATGAAGGAGCTGGCCGAGCGCGGGCTCGACGACGCGTCGAGGGAGGCGCTGTTGTCGCTGTTTCAATCGAGCGCGGCGGAGGCCGTGCTGGACCGGGTCGAGAGCGTCATCGGCGCTGATCCCGCCGGCATGAGCGCCCTCGAAAATGTTCGCGCTGTACTGGCGTTGTTGCCGGGGACTCCCGCTGCCGGGAAGATTCGCATCGACCCCAGTCTCGCTCGCGGGCTCTCGTACTACACGGGCGCAATCTGGGAGATCACTGTCGCCGACCTTCCTGGAAGCCTCGGCGCAGGCGGCCGCTACGACAACCTGGTCGGGATGTTCCTCGGGCAGAACATCCCGGCGTGCGGCTTTTCGCTCGGCCTCGAGCGGATCCTGGTCGTCATGGGCGAGCGGAACATGTTTCCCGCGTCGCTCGCGATGACGCCCGCCGACGTGATGATCGCGACGATTGACGCGTCGAGCGCACCCGACGCGCTGCGCCTGGCGGCGGCGCTGCGCGGACAGGGGCTCCGCGTCCTCGTGTATCCGGATGCCGGCAAGATCGGCAAACAGATCAAGTACGCTGACGGGCGACGCATACCCTTCGTGGCGCTGCTCGGGGAGGACGAGATCAAGGGGGGGACCGTGACGGTCAAGGACCTGGCCGCGCAGACGCAGGCCACCTACGACCAGGCCAAGGCGGGCCTGGCCATTCGCGAGACGCTGAGGCAACGTGGCTGAGCAACTAGGTGATTTGCAGCGGACCCACACGTGCGGCACGCTGCGCGCCGAGGACGTCGGCGCCGAGGTCGTGCTCCTTGGCTGGGTCCATCGCGTCCGCGATCTCGGCGGCCTGCTGTTCGTCGACGTCCGGGACCGCGGCGGCATCACGCAGGCCGTCTTCGACAAGGACGACGAAGCGCTGATGAACAAGGCCAAGCGCCTGCGGTCGGAATACGTCGTCGGCGTGTCAGGCCGCGTCCAGCGCCGCTCCGCCGAGACCGTGAACCCGAAGCTCGCCACCGGCGACGTCGAAGTCGTCGTGCGCCAGCTCACGATTCTCAACGAGGCGAAGACGCCGCCCTTCCCGATTGCCGACGAGAGCCCGGTCTCCGAGGACGTCCGGCTGAAGTACCGCTACCTGGACCTGCGCCGGCCCGGGCTGCAGCGCAACATCGTGCTGCGGCATCGCGTGACGTCGGCAATCCGGCAGTACTTCGACAGGAACGGGTTCCTCGAGATCGAGACGCCGATTCTCGGAAAGTCCACGCCCGAAGGCGCGCGCGACTACCTCGTCCCGAGCCGCGTGCACCCGGGCGAGTTCTATGCGCTCCCGCAATCGCCGCAGCTGTTCAAGCAGATTCTGATGATTGCCGGGATGGACCGCTACGTGCAGATCTGCAGGTGCTTCCGCGACGAGGACCTGCGCGCCGATCGCCAGCCGGAGTTCACGCAAGTGGACGTGGAGATCTCCTTCGCGCTGCCGGAGACGGTCTTCGGCGTCATCGAGCCGTTGATGCGCGACGTCTTCGCCGTGATCGGCAAGGAGATCCAGACGCCGTTCCCGCGCATGGCGTACTCGGAAGCCATGGCGAAGTACGGATCGGACAAGCCAGACCTGCGACCGGGAATGGAAATCCAGGACATCCGGGAGCTGTTCCGTGACTCGAGCTTCAGCGTGTTCAGGGAGATCGTCGCCAAGGGTGGCACGGTGCGCGGGTTCGTGATCAAGAATGCGGGCGGCTACTCGCGCAGCGCAGTGGATGGTATCGTCGACCAGGCGAAACAGCTGGGTGCCGCCGGTCTCAGCTGGGCCAGGCGCGCCGATGACGGGACCGTGACCAGCTCGGTCACGAAAGCGCTGGGCGAGGAAGGCGTGCGGCAGCTGCTGGATGCCACGTCCACTGCCAATGGCGAGATTCTCCTCGTCACAGCCGGCGAGCCGGATGCCACGTCCAAACTGCTGGGTCAGCTCCGTCTGAACCTCGCCAAGAAGGCGGGCCTGCTCGACGCGGATGCGTATGCGTTCACCTGGGTCGTGGACTTTCCTTTGCTGGAGTGGGATCCGGAGGAAAGGCGCTACGTGTCGATGCACCATCCGTTCACGTCGCCGCTCGACGAAGACATGGGCAAGCTCGACGCAGAACCGCAGGACGCGCGTGCCAAGGCGTACGACCTGGTGCTGAACGGCAGCGAGATCGGCGGCGGCAGCATCCGCATCCACGATGCGGCGATGCAGAGCCGCATCTTCTCGCTGCTCAACATCAGCGAGGAGGACGCGCGCGCGCGCTTTGGCTTCTTCCTCGAGGCGCTCGAATACGGAACGCCGCCGCACGGCGGGATCGCGCTCGGCCTCGACCGCATCGTGGCGATTCTTTCGGGCGAGACCTCCATCCGCGAGGTCATGGCGTTTCCCAAGACGGCGGCCGCCGTCGATCTGATGACCGACGCGCCATCGCCGGTCGACACGAGGCAGTTGAGGGAGCTGCATCTGAAGGTATGAGGTCTTCGGTCTACGGTCTCCGGTCTCCGGCAGCAACGAGCTGTCTGCCGCGACGACCGCAGAGCGGGCACCGAAGACCGGAGACCGAAGTCCGTAGACCGCTGAGATGAAGAAGATCGCCCTGCCGGAACACGGTGTCGAGACGCTGTACGGCGCCCACGACGCGAACCTCAAGCACATCGAGTCGCTGCTGCGCGTGAACATCCGCACGCAGGGCCATGACGTCATCGTCGAAGGCGACCCCGCGGATGAGCAGCGCGCCGAGCGCATCTTCGACCAGCTCAAGATGCTGATCGAAGAGGGCTACACATTCGGCAATGGCGACGTGAAGACCGCGGCACAGCTGCTCACCGAGAACGCCGACCTCGATCTGCGCGACTATTTCCTCAAGGGCGGGCAGCGGCAGGTCACCAAGCGGCGGGTCAACCCGAAGAGTGTCAACCAGCGGAAGTACCTCGATGCCATCGAGCAGTTCGACATCGTGTTCGGTGTCGGCCCGGCCGGCACTGGCAAGACCTACCTGGCGATGGCGCAGGCGGTCGGCTACCTGCTCTCCAAGAAAGTGAGCCGCATCATCCTGGCGCGGCCCGCGGTCGAGGCGGGCGAGAAGCTCGGGTTCCTGCCCGGGGACCTCCAGGAGAAGGTGAACCCCTACCTTCGGCCGCTCTACGATGCGTTGTACGACATGATGGACACCGAGAAGGCTACGCGGCTGGTGGAGCGCGGCACCATCGAGGTGGCGCCCATTGCCTTCATGCGCGGCCGCACGCTGAACGACGCATTCGTGATTCTCGACGAGGCCCAGAACACCACCTCAGAGCAGATGAAGATGTTCCTGACGCGTCTCGGTTTCGGGTCGAAGGCGGTGGTCACCGGTGACATCACGCAGATCGACCTGCCGAACCCCCGCGCGTCCGGTCTCGTGGAGGCGCTCAGGATCGTGAAGAACATCCAGGGGATCGGCTTCGTGTACTTCGACGACAGGGACGTCGTGCGCCACAAGCTCGTGCAGCAGATCGTCAAGGCGTACGACGCCCACACGAACGCACGCACGAATGGCTGACGGCGACGCTCGACGGCCCCGGAACCGAGGAAAGAGGGGATCGGGGATCGGGGATCGGGGATCGGCGCGTCCCGGCCTTGCCGTCGACGTCGTCACGTCCGCCGGCGTGCGCGCACCGGGACTGGCCGCGTGGCTGGCCGGGGTCGCGCCTGCCCGGGTGCGGGGCGGCGTCACCGTCGCAATCGTGCCCGACGCGCGCGTCCGCGCCCTGAACCGCCAGTACCGGCGCAAGGACGCGCCGACCGACGTCCTGTCATTTCCTTCAGACGAACGGGGTTATCTCGGCGACGTGGTCATTGCCGGCGGAGTGGCGCGGCGCCAGGCCAGGGAGGCGGGGCATGCCTTCGGGACTGAACTGCGCGTACTGGCGCTGCATGGCCTGTTACACCTCCTTGGCTATGATCACGAGCGCGACGACGGCCGGATGGCCCGCCTCGAGCGTCGGCTCCGGCGCCGGGGGGACCTTGTCGAGGGACTGATCGAGCGCACCACGCAATGACGCCGCTCCTGCTGTTCCTTCTCGGTTGCGCCACGGTGTTCCTGGGCTCGATACAGGCGGCCTTCGGCGCGCTGATGCGCTTGTCCCTCCGGTTCATGGCCGAGCGTGGCGGCCGCAGCGACCGGCTCGGCCGCTATCTCGACGACCCGCTCCAGCTGTTCATTCCCGTCCGCATTCTGATCGGCATCTGCGCAGTGCTCGCGGGTGCGCTCATCGCGCGGGTGAGCGACGTGCACGACCTGCGCGCCCTGGCGACCTTCATCGTGTCGCTGGTGGCGTTCGTCATCGTCTGCGAGCACCTGCTGCCGATGCTGATCGTCCGGCTCGGTCCGGAGAAGGTGCTCGACGCCATGCTGCCGGCGTTCCACCCGCTCGCGCGGGCAATCCGTCCGCTCACGCGGACGTTGATCGGAATCAGCAACAACCGCGGCGATCGGGAGGCGCCAGCCGTCAACGCCGGCGTGGAAGCGTCCGCCCAGGCGCCCGCGGCCGCGGAGACACCCGACGAAGAAGGCGTGATCTCCGAGGAGCAGAGCCGCGAGTTGCTCCAATCGATCGTCGATTTCACGGAAACCGTGGTTCGCGAGGTGATGACGCCGCGCCCCGACATCGTTTCCATCCCCGCCGACGCCAGCCTGCTGCAATTGCGCGAGCTGTTTCGCGAGGAACAGTACTCGCGCATTCCGATCTATCGCGACAGCCTCGATAACATCATCGGCATCGTGTACGTGAAGGATCTCGTGGCCCTGCCGCCGGGGACCGAGCCGCCGCTGACCACGCTGATGCGTCCCCCGTTTCTCGTCCCCGAAAGCAAGCGCGTCTCGGATCTGCTGAAGGAGATGCAGATCCGGCAGGTCCAGATGGCGATCGTCGTCGACGAGTACGGCGGCACGGCGGGACTTGCGACGGTCGAGGACATGCTCGAAGAGATCGTCGGGGAAATCCGCGACGAGTATGACGTCGAGGCCGAGACGGTCGTAGACGAAGGGAGCGGCGCGTTCGTGTTCAGCGGCAAGGTGAGCGTGGACGAGGTGGGCGAGCGGCTGGGCGTAGAAATCGAACGCGAGGGGTTCGAGACGCTGGGCGGCTACCTGCTGAGCCACCTCGGCCGCATGCCGTACGTAGGCGAGACCTTCGAAGTAGGCGACCTGGCCGTCGAGGTACTCGAGGTGGAGCGCCGGCGAATCACGAAAGTTCGGCTCAGCAGGCGCGTAGAAGCGGACACGTGACATCTTCAATAGCGATAGCGCCGGCCGAGCCGGTCGGACCCGGGCCCCGGGATCCGGCGTGAAGGCAGGCTTCGTCTCCTTCCTGGGCCGGCCCAACGCCGGCAAGTCCACGCTGCTCAAC
>DATDHP010000168.1:0-14836 GCA_036521515.1 Vicinamibacterales bacterium | reverse complement strand
CGGGCATATACTCCCGCACAGGGCAACCGCATCGTTGTCAGGCTGATCGCCAGCGCGAACAAAGATGGAGGACGCCTCCTCGACGAGTTCGCGATGGCGGCGCCGCTCACGCGCGACAACTTCGAGGCGATTGCCATCGTCTCGCGGCCGGCGGACGGGATCCGCCTGTACCTGTTGTCGGACGACAACGGCTCGCGGACACAGCGCACGTATCTGCTCGCCTTTGATTGGAACTCTCCTTAACCGTCTCACCGGGCCGGCTCAAGCCGGCCCCCACGTGCGGCATCAAATCAGGTCAGTGCCTTCATGGCCAGCAGACCGAAGCCAATGAGCAGGCCGGCTGCCGCACGGTGCTCACGATTCCTGAACGCCCGAGTCAGACTGAATCGCCGCAGCATCGGCTCTACGGTTGATTCGCGATACAGATCATAGATGTCCCCGAACGCCCCACGCAGGAAGGCCTCTTCGGTCCGGATCGCCGCCGTGAGCGTCGCCACCATGTAAACCAGCGTGACGATCGTCACCACCGGGTGGCGCGCGGCGATGACCACGCCCAGCGCGATCGCGCTCGAACCGACGTACAACGGATGCCGCGTCCAGCGGTACGGACCCGAGCGCGTCACCTCGCGGCTCTTCTGGAGATGGCCCGCGGCCCACATGCGGATGCCTTCTCCGCCCAGTGCAACGGCCAGTCCCGTGGACCAGCTCGCCCACGTCGGATCGGCAAGAATCAGCGCCACGGCGGCCGCTGCGAATCCGAGCGGTACTCGCCGCCGCGCGAGCGCTTCGGCCGGGCGAGCCCGCACGCGCGCGAGGACCGCCGCGATTCCAGTTTCCTTAGGCATGCGCACCGATGCGGCGGCGGATCGCGGCCGCCACCTCCTCGACGGGAATGTCATCGATGCAGCGACTGGCGCGCTTGCATTGACGCTCGTAGAGACACACGCATTGCCCTACCCGCGAAATGACCACGTCCTGGCTCGCCCATGGGCCGTTGCGCTCGGGATAGGTCGGTCCGAACAACGCGACGATCGGCGTCCCCACCGCGCCGGCAATGTGCAGCGGGCCGGTATCGCCAGACACCATCAACCGCGCTGAACGTGCGAGCCCCACGATGTCGACGATCGTGGTGGGCGGCGCCAGCTCCGCCGCGCCAGCCGAGGCATCGACCACTTGCGCCGCCAGGCGTTCCTCGCCGGGTCCCCACAGCACGATCGATGGCAGGTCATGATCGTGACGAAGCGCGGCGGCAATCGCGCCGAATCGCTCGGGCGGCCACCGCTTATTCGGCCACGCGGCGCCAGGATTGATCAGCACATAACCTGCCGCCGCAAACCGCACCGTGACAGACTGGACGGCCTCCGTCCGCGGGATGTTGACCGGAAAGCGTACCCGTCGATCGGACACGCCCACGGCCTCGAGCAGCGCCAGGTTCTTCTGAACGACGTGCACCGTGGGCCCGGGATCGGGCGCGTGCGTGTACAGCAACCGCGCCGCAGGCTCGCGGAGATGCGCGCGCGGAAAGCCGACTGTCCTGGCGCCCCGCGCTGCCCGCGCCAGCACCGCTGATTTCAGCAGGCCCTGCAGATCGATGACCGCATCGTAGCGCACGCGTCGCAGCTCGCCGAGAGTACGAAGAAAGGCCGGCCTCCCGCGCCGCTGCCAGAGCGCCCGTGGATCCACTGCGATCCGTGCGTCGACGCTCTCGACGAGATTCAGCAGTTCCACGTACAGCGGATCCACCAGCCAGTCGATGCGCGCCGCAGGATACGCGTGCCGCAGCGCCGCCGCCACCGGGATGGCGTGGACGACATCGCCCAGCGAGCCGAGCCGGACGATGAGGAACTTTCGCCCCTGATCCGAAGGGACGCGTGCCTCGAGCGGGGTCTCAGTCACGCGCGATCCGCGCCAGGAGGTCGCGCGTGGAGTGGTCCTTCGGGTCGCCGACGATGGCGGTGCGTCCGCCGTAGGCCTGTACGATGGCGCGCTCGGGCACCGAATCCATCGTGTAATCGGTGCCCTTGCAGTGCACGTCCGGGCGCAACGTCTCGAGCAACGGCCCGACGGTCGGCTCGGGGAAGATCACCACGTAGTCAACGCACCGCAGCGCCGCGACGAGCTCAGCCCGGTCCTCGCAACGCATGATTGGCCGCCCCTCGCCTTTCAACACGCGCACGGACGCATCGTCATTGACAGCAACCACGAGCACGTCGGCTTCGTGCGCCGCGGACTCGAGATATCGAACATGACCGACGTGCAGCAGGTCGAACGCGCCGTTGGCAAACGCGATCGTCCGTCCCGCGGCGCGCTCCTGCCGGGCGCGGCGAACCAGCTCGTCACGGGTGAGGATCTCACCCACGCCGCTTCGCCTTTCGCGGACCGTCAAGGTCCACGCCACCTGCATCCTTGCCGATGGCATCGCGCAGTTCCGCCGCGCTCACCGTGGCGGTCCCACGCTTCATCACAACGAGCCCCCCTGCGTAGTTGGCGAGCCGCGCGGCGGCCTCGAAGCTCGCTCCAGCCGCGAGCGCCAGCGTCATCGTGGCCATCACGGTGTCTCCCGCGCCGGTGACGTCGGCGATCTCGTCCGACCCGAAAATGGGGATATGCACGGTCGGCGCCTTCGGCGTAAAGAGCGCCATGCCGCGGCCTCCGCGCGTGATGAGCACCGCCTGCATCTTCGTACGCTCGAGGATGGTGCGGCCTGCACGCTCCAACACACGCGGGTCGTCGTCGATGACGATGCCGAGGGCGTGCTCCACCTCGGACTCGTTTGGCGTGCAAGCGGTCAACCCTCGATAGGTGAGAAGCGCGTACCTGGAGTCGATGAGCACGGGAATCGAGCGCCCGGCTCTCTTCAGGGCGCCGCGAAGCCTCGACACCAGCGCCGGGCTGACGAGCCCCGACCCGTAGTCGGACACGAGCACGGCGTCGGCGTCCTCGACCGACGCGAGGGTTGCGCGCTCGAACGCCGCGCGCACGCGCGCGTCCACAGGATGCCCGACACCGCGATCGATCCGCACGACCTGCTGCTTCGCCGAGTGAATGCCGCCAGCCAGGATCCGTGTCTTGACCGGCGTGGGACGTCCCGCGGCGCGAACCAGACGCCGGCTGTCGACGCGGCGGTGCAGGGCGCTCACGAGCCGCCGCGCCGGATCGTCACGCCCCACGACGGCAACGAGCTCGGACCTTCCGCCAAGAGCGGCCACGTTGTTGGCAGCGTTCCCCGCGCCTCCCGGGACGATTTGCGTCCTGTCGTACTCGAGAATCAACACCGGCGCCTCCCGCGAGATGCGGGCGACGCGCCCGTAGACGAACTCGTCGGCCAGGGCATCGCCGACGACGGCGACCTTCCGGCCGCTCAGCGCGTCGACGAGCCGGAGAAGGTGCGCAGCGTCCAACCGACCGCCTCCATCAAATTGTCGAGAATAGCATCGGCGCGCGCGCCCGCCGGCGGGCGCGTCTCGTGGTCGGCGCCATAACCGGTCCGCACGAGGACGCCGCGCGTGCCTGCCGCGCGGCCGCACGCCACGTCCACCCACTTGTCTCCCACCATGACCGACCGCTGCAGGTCGATCTCCAGGTCGCGGCACGCCTGCTCGATCATCCCGCTACCCGGCTTCCGGCAGCGGCAGACCTGCCGGTAGCGCTCCAGCACCGCGTCGGGATGATGCGGACAGAAGTAGTACCGGTCGATCCGCGCGTTTCCGGCGGCGAGTCGCGCATCGATCGCCGCGTGCAGCTCGCCCACGAAGGATTCGTCGAACATCCCGCGGCCGATCCCCGACTGGTTGGTCACGACCACAACGGCGAAACCGGCGCGGTTCAACAGGCGGATGGCATCCGGCGCCCACGGGAAGACCTCGAGCTGCTCGATCCGATCGAGGTACCCGCGCTCCTCGATGAGGGTTCCATCACGGTCGAGAAACACCGCCGGCCGCATCAACGAGCCACTCCGGCGATGAGCGTGTCGACCGCGGTGTAAACGCGCTCGGGTGAGATACGTGTCATGCAGCGATGATCGATCGGGCACTCCCGGAGCATGCAGGGACGGCACCACACCTGGTGCGTCAGCACCTCGGTGCGCGCTCCTGCGCGCGCGAGGGGCGCGGTCTCGTACTCGCGTGTCGGCCCGAACAGGGCAGCGACGGGCGTTCCAACCGCCGCGGCGACGTGCATGGCGCCGGAGTCGTTCGAGACACACACCTGCGCCAGGGAAAAGACGCCGGCGAGCGCCTCGAGCGCTGTCTCACCGGCAACATCGATGACGCGCGAACGCGCGTCCGCGGCGACACGGTCGCGCACCGTCGCCGTCGTAGCGCGGTCGGCGCCGCTGCCGACGAGGACACAGGTCGCGCCGAGGCGCCGGACCAGTTCTGTGGCCAAGGTCGCGACGTGCTGTGGAATCCACCGCTTGGCCGTCCCGTACGCGGCACCGGGCGCAAGCGCCGCAAGCGGGTGCCCGGCGTCCCATCCGCGTTCGACGAGAAGCCGCCGGGCGGCCTCTGTGGCGTGCTGGGGAACGATGAGCGTGGGCTGCAGCGGTCCCGCGGGAATCTCGAGCGTGCTCGTCAGGTGCTGATAGTACGCGCCCTGATGCATGCTCCTCATGGGTCGTGGCACGGCCCTCGAGAGCAGCCGCGAGCGCATGTCGGTTGCATATCCCCATCGCTCGGGGATCTCCGCCTGCTTCAGCAGCCAGGCCGTGGCAAACGAGTTCGGCAGCAGGATCGCGACATCGGCGCCGACCGACGCGAGACGAACCGCGTCTGTGTGGAACGCCGTCCGGTTCCACCAGTGGCCCTTCCACGCCAGCACGACGCTGTCGTCGATGCCTGGCACCAGCGCGAACAGGTCCGCCACGATCGGGCGAGCGGCGACGAGCAATTGGGCATCGGGAAACCGCCGTCGGACGTCCGCAATCGCGGGCAGCGCCATCACTGCGTCGCCGAGCCAGTTCGGCGCGACCACGAGAATCGTAATGGGGGCGGCACTCATTTGTCGGTGACGCCGTCCTCGAAGAACGGCTCCCGGCTCCAACTCTCGGATGTGTCGGGCTCGCGCCACCGGCGGTGCATCCAGAGCCAGAGGTCCGGGTGCCGCCTCACGTACATCTCGAGTACGTCCGTGCAGCGCTGCGTGAACTCGCGGATGGCGTCGGGTCCCTCGGACCGTGGCGGATCGACCGGGTGCTCGTAGACGAACCGGTAGCGGCCACCGCGCAGCGGGAGCGCGAACACGGGGATGACCGGTGCGCCCGTGCGCAGCGCGAGCGCGGCGAGCGCCGAGGTCGTCGCGGCCGGACGCCGGAAGAAATCGACGTAGACCGCATCGGGCGTGTGCAGGTGCTGGTCGATGAGCAGCGCGATGCCATGGTTGGCGGCGAGCTCGCGCAAGACCTTGCGCATCGCGCCCTGGCGATAGATCACGGAGTTGCCCGTGCCGGTCCGGATCGCCTCGAGCATGTCGTTCAGCGCCGGATTGTCGAGCGGACGCGCAAGGACGGACAGGACGGACACCGCCTTCAAGCGCAACGGATGCGCGATGGCCTGCATCTCCCAATATCCGAAGTGTCCGGTGAAGAACAGCACGCCGCGGCCCTGCTGGTGGGCCTGCAACACGCGATCCTCGCCGTCGATCTCGGTTGCCGCCAGCATCCGATCGCGTGAGTACGTGCCGAACTTCAACAGCTCGAGCAGCAGGCTGCCGAAATGCGCAAACGTCGCCCGCGCGAGCTGGCGGCGCTGCCCGACGCTCCGTGTGGGAAACGCCTGGGCGAGGTTCTCGAGGGCGACCCGACGGTGGTATGCGTCGAGCGCGTAAGCCAGCCGTCCCAGCCCGCGGCCGAGCGCCCGCACCACGGGCATCGGCAGCACTCGCATGAACCCGCCGACCAGGCGGACGGCCAACAGCTCGAGAGCGTGCTTCACGCCGCGATCCCGCGCTGCTCCCGGGCAGCGCGCAGCCGTTCGGCGATCCAGGCGATGAAGCCGTCCCTCGGTTCAACCGCAACCGTCATTGGCAGGTAGAAAAGGTCGGGCACGAACAACCGCGTGGCATCCTTCTCGGTCGTCACGATCAGATCGGCGGCGGACTCCGCCAGCGCGCGTGCAATGGCCTTCACGTCGGCGGCGCTGAACCAATGATGATCGCGAAAGGCCATCTCGCGTACGACGTCGCAGCCCTGTTCGCGAAGCGCCGCGAAAAAGCGCTCGGGATGGGCGATGCCTGCGACGGCCAGCACGCGCCCCCACGCCTCTGGCACCACGTTACCAGGTCGAACGGGACGCAGGTCTGCATACGACGGCGCAATCCGAAAGACTTCCCTGATCCCGGATCCCCGATCCCCGATCCCCAAGCGCTCCGCAACCTCGCGCACGTCCTCGAGACTTCCGGGCACGAGCAGCGCGTGCGCGTAGCGCGCCGCCACGAGCGGTTCTCGAAGACGTCCGGCGGGCAGCACCTGCTCGGCGAGATCGGCGCGCGACACGATCAACAGGTCTATATCGCGTGCGAGCCCGAGATGCTGAAACCCATCGTCGAGGAGATGGACGGTGGCGTCGAATCGTCGTTCCGCGAGGCGTCCCGCCAGGAAGCGCTCGCGCGCGACGAGTACCGGCACGCCCGGAAGGGCGCGCGCGAGCATCTGCGGCTCGTCTCCCGATCGGGCGGTTGGCTCGAGCACACGATCACCGTCGCTGACGACCACGACGCCGTCGGCTGACTCGCGACGCGCGTACCCGCGCGACAGGATCGCCGGGCGCTCGCCCCGCTGCTGCAGCAGGCGTGCGAGAGACGCGACGGTCGGCGTCTTGCCGCTGCCGCCGACGACGAGATTGCCGACGCTGATGACCGGCCGGTCGAGCTGCGCGCGCCGGTGGGGATGGCGGCCGTACCACGCCCGGCGCCACTCGGCCGCGCGCCCGTACAGGCCGCTGAGAATGCTCACCCCTCGACGCCGCTCGGGGTGACCCTGAGCTTGTCGAAGGGTCAATGGACCACGCGGAACGGGCGGACCACGGCGCGAGCCCGGTCCTGGGCCGGCAGCAGCGACGCGATGATCGCGAGCGTCCGGTCCTTGGCCCCGCGGTTCGCGTCGATGAGCGCTCGCGCCGCCGCGCCGAGCCTCGCCCGCCGTACCGGATCGTTCAAGAGACCAACGACGGCGTCGACGAGCTCGCGCTCGCTGTGGACCTGCACGGCCGCGTCGTTGGCGAGGAACGCTTCGGCGATCTCCGCGAAGTTCTGCATGTGCGGGCCGAAGATAATAGGCTTGCCGAAGAGCGCCGGCTCGAGAATGTTGTGCCCGCCCGCCGGCACCAGGCTGCCGCCGACGAAGACCGCCGTGGCGAGCTGGTAGATCTGGGCGAGCTCGCCGATCGTGTCAAGAATGACGGCATCGGCGCGCGGCTCCGCATCGATGGGCAGCGCCGTTCGGCGCACGGTGGCCAGGCCCTCGTGCCGGCAGAGCCGCTCGACCTCGCCAAAGCGCTCCGGATGCCGTGCCGCGAGAATCAGCAACGCATGGCTGCCCGCCGTCCGCACGCGGTTGAAGGCGCGGATGACGGCCTCCTCCTCGCCCTTCAGCGTACTGCCGGCCACGAGCACCGCGCGGCTGGCGGGAATGCGAAAGAACCGCAGCACGCGCTCGCGCCCGCGTCCTGCTCCGAGACCGGCCGCAGTGGCGGGCATCCGATCGAGCGCGTCGAACTTCAGGCTGCCGGTCACGGTAATGCGAGACGATTCGGCGCCGAGCTCGATGAGCCGGCCCCGGGTCTCGTCCCCCTGCACACCGAACGCGTCGATGCCGGCCAGCACCCGGCGGAAGAACGGGCGCACCAGCCGGTACCGCGGGAACGAGCGGTACGAGATGCGACCGTTCACCAGGATTGTCTTCACGCCTCGGGCCCGGCACTCGCGCAGCACGTTCGGCCAGATCTCAGTCTCCATCATGACGAAGAGTCGCGGCTTCACGATGTCCATCGTGCGCCGCGCGGTGAACGCCCAGTCGAACGGAAAGTAAAAGACTCCGTCCACGTCGGACACGCTGCGGCGCGCGAGCTGCTGCCCGGCTCGCGTCGTCGTGGACAGGAACAGCCGGAGCCCGGGGTAGCGCTGCCGTAACGGGTGAAGCAACGGACGGACCGCGAGCACCTCGCCCACAGATACTGCGTGCACCCAGATCGAGTCGTCGCCGTCGAGGTTGAACGACACCGGCAGATACCCGAGCCGCTGCCCGAGGCTGCCCACATACTTCTTGTGACGCAGCGCCTGGTAGAGGAAGTAGGGGGCCAGCATCACGAGTGCCAGCAAGGTGACGAAGCTGTAGAGGAGGTACACGCTAAGATACGGAAATTGTGGGGCTTACAATCGCGGAAGTATAGCGCGGCAATTGACCTCGTTCAAGGCGCGTCACTACAATCAGGTGTTTGGGCAGGCGACGCAAGTCGGTGAGGAGGACGCGATGGCGGTCAAGGTCGGGATCAACGGGTTCGGCCGGATCGGGCGCAACATCATGCGGGCGGCGCTGGGCAGCAAGGACATTGATTTCGTCGCCGTGAACGACCTGACCAGTGCGGCCACCCTGGCTCACCTGCTCAAGTACGACTCGATTCTCGGCAACCTCGAGGAAGAGGTCGTCGCAACGGCCGACGGCATCACCATCGACAACGAGGAGTTCAGGGTGCTGTCGGTCAAGGACCCGGCCCAGCTCCCGTGGAAGGACCTGGGCGTGGAGGTTGTGTTCGAGTCGACCGGTATCTTCACCAACCGCGAGGGCGCCGCGAAGCACCTCGCCGCAGGGGCGAAGAAAGTCGTGATCACGGCACCGGCAAAGGGCCCCGACATCACCGTGGTGCTCGGCGTCAACGACAAGAAGTACGACGCGAAGACGCACCACATCATCTCCAACGCGTCGTGCACGACGAATTGCCTGGCGCCGATAGCGAAGGTCATTCACGAGCGCTTCGGCATCCGCAAGGGCTGGATGACGACTGTTCACTCGTACACCAACGACCAGAACCTCCTGGACCTTCCGCACAAGGACCTGCGCCGCGCGCGCGCCGCGGCGGTGAACATGGTCCCGACGACAACCGGCGCGGCCGCCGCCGTCGGCGAGGTGCTGCCGGAGTTGAAGGGCCGCCTCGACGGCTTCGCGATGCGCGTGCCGACGCCAAACGTGTCGGTGGTCGATCTCAACGTGCTCGTGGACAAGCAGACCACAGGCGAGGAAGTGAACGCGGCGTTCAAGCAAGCAGCCTGCGGACCGCTGAAGGGGATCCTCGCGGTGTCGGAAGCCGAGCTCGTCTCGGGCGACTTCCGGGGCAACTCGAACTCGTCGATCGTCGATGCGCCGTACACGAAGGTGATGGACAAGGATTTCGTAAAGGTTCTCTCCTGGTATGACAACGAGTGGGGCTACTCGAGCCGCTGTGTGGACCTGCTGCGTCAGGTCGTAGCGCGGGGCTTGTAATTTGGCCAAGCGAACCATCCGCGAGATGAGCCTGAAGGATCGCGCGGTGTTCATCCGCGTGGACTTCAACGTTCCGCTGAAGAGCGGCGTCATCGGCGACGATACGCGGATCCGCGAGACGCTGCCGACAATCGAGCACGCGATCGACGCGGGCGCCTCGCGGCTGGTCCTCGCCTCACATCTTGGCCGGCCAAAGGGGAAGCCCAACGCGGAGATGAGCCTGCGTCCGGTGGCAGGGCGTCTGGGCGAACTGCTCGGGCGTCCGGTGGCGTTCGCGGATGACTGCGTCGGTCCCTCGGCCGAGCAGTCGGTCGGGCGAGTGGACCGGGGCGGCATCGTGCTGCTGGAGAACCTTCGCTTTCACTCGGAAGAGGAGAAGAACGATCCGGAGTTCGCGAAACAGCTGGCGTCGCATGCGGACGCCTACGTCAACGACGCGTTCGGCGCGGCCCACCGCGCCCATGCGTCCGTCGAGGCCATCGTCCGGTTCCTGACGGATGCAGGCGCCGGCCTGCTGATGGAGAAGGAGTTGCGCCATCTCGGCCACGCGCTCGAAAATCCGACGCGGCCCTTCGTCGCGATCCTTGGCGGCGCGAAGGTGTCGGACAAGATCGAGGTGATCGAGAACCTGATCCCGCGCGTGGACCGGCTGCTCATCGGCGGCGCCATGGCGTATACGTTCTTCAAGGCGCTGGGAAAGCCGGTCGGCCGGTCACTCGTGGAACTGGACAAGGTGAAGGAGGCACACGACATCGTGGACCGCGCGGCGAAGCGGGGGCTGCTGCTGCTGCTGCCCGCCGACCATGTCGTCGCCGCGAAGCTCGAAGCGGGAGTCCCGACCGAGGTCCTGAGCGTGGACGATCCGGCAATCGGCGACCGTATGGGGCTGGACATCGGGCCGAAGACGGCACGAGCGTTTTCTGACACGCTGGCCGATGCGAAGACGGTCGTCTGGAACGGTCCCGTGGGCGTCTTCGAGATCGATGCGTTCGCACAGGGGACGCTGGCGGTGGCGAAGGCAGCGGCGAACGTCAAGGGGACGACGATTGTCGGAGGCGGTGATTCGATTGCCGCGGTGAAAAAAGCCGGCGTCGCCGATCGCGTGACGCACATTTCCACCGGAGGCGGCGCATCGCTCGAGTTCCTCGGCGGCCGCACGCTGCCCGGTGTCGCGGTGCTTCCGGAGGTGTAGGGCGGCAAGGCAGGCACAAGGCCCAGGGCCCAGGGCACAAGGCCCAAGGCCCAAAGCCCAATGCCCAAGATCCAAGACCCAAAAACACCGCGCGGTTTGTCATTGAGCATTGGGCATTGAGCCTTTAGCATTCCTGAAGCCGATGAGAACGCCAATCATTGCGGGCAACTGGAAGATGTACAAGACGGTCGCCGAGACCGTGAAGTACGTGAAGGAGTTCCGCGCGCTGGTCAAGGACGTCACCGGAGTGGAGATCGTCATCGCCCCGCCGTTCACGGCGCTGCATGCGGCCTCGGAAGCGGCCCGCGCCAGCAACATCGCGACGGGCGGTCAGGACTGTTACTGGGAGCGGGAGGGTCCATTCACCGGTGAGGTGAGCGCGCTCATGGTCCGGGAAGCGGGGGCCGAATACGTGATCGTCGGCCACTCCGAGCGCCGGACGCTCTTCGGCGAGACCGACGCGACCGTGAACCGCAAGGTGGTGGCGGCGTTCGCGGCGGGTCTGACGCCGATTGCGTGCGTCGGCGAGACGCTCGACCAGCGCGAGCGGAGTGAGACGTTCGACGTGCTCGACCGGCAGTTGAAACATGGGATGGACGGCCTGACGGCGGAGCAGGTGGGGCTGCTGGTTGTCGCCTACGAGCCGGTCTGGGCCATTGGGACCGGGCGGAATGCGACACCGGCGCAGGCGGCCGAGGCGCATGCGCATATCCGGAAGCGGCTGCGCCAGTGGTTCGGGTCCGAGGCGGCCGAGCTCTGCCACATCCTGTATGGGGGCAGCGTCAAGCCCGACAACATCAGGGAGCTGGTGATGCTGGAGGACGTGGACGGCGCGCTGGTCGGGGGCGCGAGCCTGGATCTGCGGGCGTTTGTGGAGATCGTCTCGCGCAGCCGCGCGGCGGTTGTATAATACGGTTTCCCTGAAGCGACGAAGGCGATGCTGTACTACCTGGCTGCAACTCTCTACGTGCTGATCTGCCTCGTGTTGATGCTGGTGATCCTGCTCCAGCAGGGCAAGGGCGGCGACATCGCCAACGCCTTTGGCGGCGGGACGAGCCAAGCGGCGTTCGGCGCGCGGAGCGGGGCGACCGTCCTGTCGCGCGCGACGACGATCGCGGCGGTGCTGTTCATCCTGGGCGCCCTCGCCCTGGGGATCATCGGCCAGCGCGGCCCCGGTTCGGTGCTCGGCGGCCGCGCCCCGCAGCAGCAGACACCAGCGCCATAGGCTTCGTAAGGCGGATGTTTTAGGTATCGCCTACCCTCCTGAGCGGAAGTGGCGGAATTGGCAGACGCACCAGCTTGAGGGGCTGGCGGTCGCAAGACCGTGGGGGTTCGAGTCCCCCCTTCCGCACCAATTGAATCAGTACGTTACACGCACGAGTCGGAAGGCGATGGGACTTCCGGCTTGTGTGATGTTGGGACTTTCGATGGGACTCTTTTTCCCCTGAAGTGCGGTTACGGGGATCTTGGACACTGTCTGCACGTCCCAAGGAGATCCTGAAGCTGCGGCGACGCGTCGAGAAGCTTGCGGCGCGGCATTGTCAAGTTGCGGGCTTGCGCCCTAAACCTGAGGCCATTCGTAGCGTCTTTGGTCTGATAGCACCACAAGGCCTTGGGTCTCTGTTGACCGAAATTTGATCAACTTGACAATGCCTCCCAGTGCCGCGAGGGCGACAAGCTGAAACGGCATGGCAGCACCCGTTGCGTGCTAGAGATCGATTTCGAACGAGAACGTATAGAGCGTCGTGTTCGTCGTCATGAGGCCGTCAAAATCGCGCCGCGTCGGTTCCGGCTTGTCGATGTTTTTCGCGCTGACAGTGACCGACTTCAACGTGACGACGGGGAACGTCGTGAAGTGCATGGGCGCCGGCTCGGCTTCGAGGGTGGTAATGCTCATGATCTCGACGGTGACGTTGGCGAAGGCTTGCTGCTCACCCCCAATCAGCTCCAGGACCTTGTCTACATGATCGTGCAGCGCCCTCTCGATATCAGGTCCGAGCTGCTTGATTTGCCTCTCGATCATTCCCTCTTCCATCTTGCCCCGCAACCATCCGGCCAGAATTCCGAGAGCGGCCGCGCCGGCCGTGCGACCGGCGTATTTTCCAATCGCTTTGATCCGCACCATGTTCTTCGGAATGGTGAATTTCAGCTTGTCAGGACGAGTGAACTTCATACCCTGCGTGGTCAGGCCGGACGTCGATTGATAAACGTTGGTCGTGTCGGGGTCGACCACAAACAGGCGAGTCCCCGACGGAAGCATCGACGGAACATTCGGGTCACAGGCGCCGCACGGACCTTTCGGGAGCAGCAGCGCCGCTTCGCCCACTTTCGCGCCGTTCATGACCTCCACGGTCTTGCGGTGCAGAATCGCCGCCGTGTGCCCCTCGACGTGCGTCACATTGAAACGGTTCACGCCGCTGCCGGCGCCGCGCGGCAGAAAACCGTCCTGGGACCCGCCATGTGGTCCTCCATGCTTTCCGCTGACCAGGGCGTGGACGGTGCCGTTTGGCAGAATCAGCACAGCGGCGATTTTCCCGTCCGCGCCCATCTTGAGTCCGAAATACGAGTGGGCCCGTTGAAGCAGTGCCGATTCCTTCTTTGTGAGGCCACCTGAGCGTGAAAAAGAGAATTGGAACGACCCGTCGGTCTCCGGTTTCGAAAGATCGATCTCCCACGGAACATATCGTCCGGCCGGCGATCCCGGATGAGGACGGTTCGGTTCGGCGGCCGTTCTCACAGAGGATTGAGCCATGCGTTTCGCGACATTACCCAGTGGCTCCGCCGAACGAAAGCCTCCAGCGCCCGAGCTCTTGGCCGGCGAACTGGGGTGTCCGCTCGCTTGGGGGAAGCGGATGTTCTTGAGCACATCCCAGATTGAGTCGCCCATGCGTATCAAAACCTTCCGCTGTCATGTGCCATACCGTGGCAAAGGGTCACAGAGAATCACGCGATTGTCGGCACTCCGCAAGAACGCGTCCGCCGGATCGGTAGCGCGGCCGGTCTGGTTCGGGATGACGTGGTGGGCATGCTCAACAACGTCATTAAGGCGCTCGCCACACTTGGCGCACATTTCCCACTGTCGCAGTCGCAACCGCATTGACAACTGGCGGAGCAAAATCAAAGGTCCTTGCTATTGCCGAATTCCTTCTAGTCCTGTCGTAAGCGAGCGGTAATAGCCGGAGCCCGAACCGCGCTACGAGATCAAACCTATTCGATGAACACTGCCTCGAAATTGCAGTCCAACTCCGCACCTGTTGCCTTGACGCACAGAATGTGGTTCGTATTGTTCGCAGGTTCGACGTCTGTGCGAAGAATCACCCGCTGAGAAGACTCGTACCGTTCGACCACGGTGTCCTTCGGCAGGTGATGCGTTGTACTTGCGGAGATCACCACGAAACGTGGGTCTGTTTTCTCGATGAACGGAACAGTGTTGGCTGTCTCGCTGCCGTGGTGCGGCACCTTGAGTACGTCTACTTTCAGCGTGCCCGGTACCCGCTGTTCCAACTGAAGGAGCGTTCGTTCGACGTGCCCGACCTGGCTGGCGTCTTCTTCATCGCGCTCCTTGCCGTTCGCATCACCCGTAAAAAGAAATGACGAACTACCGATCTGCAGCTTCAGCACAATCGATGCGTTGTTGATCCCCAGTTCCAACATCAAGAAAATGAACGGTGAACGCGGGGTCGCCGAGTGTCGCGGCGGGAGTAGCCGGCGCGGACTGCGCCACCCGGGTCGTCCACGCCTTGCTCACGAAGCCCTCGGTACCGTCAGACAGACGAACTCGATACCACCGCGGGACGGCGAGGATCAGGGTGGCTTGCTCGCCCTTGTGCAACCGTCCAACGACCTCGCTGTTGATCGATGCCGCCTCGCGCACGATTACCGCGTTGACGACTTTGTCCACTGGCACGACGGAGTCCACCTGGGCCATGGGTGCCGCGAGGAGGACGGCTACGCCTACCGTGATTGCGAAGAGTCGCATACGCCTGCCCCTTTCCTGAGCAAAGAACCCTAAAGAGGTACAACGACGCAACGCGCAAATCTGAACAGGTGGGCTGCCCTTTGCCTTGACTGAGCTGGCATCAACTGGCAGGCGGCCTACACCTTAACGCGCAGAACGGCGGTGGACTGGCGCGGACAGACTGAGAATTTCGCGCAGGAACCACGAAAATGCC
>DATDHP010000167.1:0-5606 GCA_036521515.1 Vicinamibacterales bacterium | reverse complement strand
TTCCGTGACCTGCGTCCATGGATCAAGCTCGAGGGTTTCAACATCTTCAACAACCAGAACCTTGTCGGACACAACGTGCAGGTCACGCCACGGGCGGGAGGACCCGTGGACGCCACTGGGCTGCCGCTGGAGTACACGCGGGGCGCGTCGTTCGGCCGGCCGACGTCCAACGCGAGCTTCCCACGCTCTTCGTTGAACTTTGCGGGACAGAACCTCTACGCGCGCACGTTCCTGCTGTCATTCGGCGTCAGGTTCTAGTCACGAATCATTTCATGCCCTCCGAGGTCGAGCCGCTCACCAGTGTCGTCCTCAAGCACGCGCGCGACGCGTTCGTGGACAACGCGACGATAGCCGCGCAGTGGAAGGATCTGCGTTTCGCAGCTCCGCCAGACTTTGCGCGCGCCATCGACGAGTACGACGCGTTCCTCGCGCTCGTTCAGTCCTCTGGCGCCGCGGTACGCCTGCTGCCGCGCGACGCGCGCACGACGCTCGATTCAATTTACGTTCGTGATGCCTCGATCGTCTGCAGTCGGGGCGTGATCCTCGGCAGCATGGGCAAGCCGCAGCGGGCGCGCGAGCCGGAGACGCAGGAAGCGGCCTTCGCGCGGCTGCCATCGACGCCGGTGATTGGTGCGATTCAGCCGCCGGGCCGCCTGGAGGGGGGCGATGTGGTGTGGCTGGACGACCGAACCGTCGTGATCGGACGCGGCTACAGGACGAACGACGAGGGTATCCGCCAGCTTCGAACGCTGCTCGACGGCGACGTCGAGATCATTGTCGTCGCTCTTCCACACTGGCGCGGGGTGCAGGACGTGATGCACCTGATGTCGCTCGTCAGCCCGGTGGACCGCGACGTTGCGCTCGTGTATTCGCCACTCCTCCCGGTTCCGTTTCGCGAGCTCCTGTTGCATCGCGGCATCGACCTCGTCGAGGTGCCCGACGAGGAGTTCGAGACGATGGGCACAAACGTGCTGGCGCTCGCTCCGGGGCGCTGCCTGATGCTGGCGGGTAACCCGCGGACGCGCTCCGCGCTCGAGCGCGCCGGTGTCGACGTGGTCGAGTACGTGGGCCAGGAGATCAGCGTCAAGGGCGCCGGCGGACCGACCTGCCTCACCCGGCCGCTGGCAAGGACGGGTTGACAGGCGTCTTCACTTCACGGGCCGTGGAGACCGGGGTCCCCGCCGCGCACGCGTGCGCCGTGGGGTGGCAGACGCGGAGACGCGGAGGTCAATCCCATTGGTTCCGCACCTCCGCGGCTCGTGGCAGCTCGTAAGGGCCGACTGCCAAGTATCAGTGGGTCAGAAACCCTGCCACCGCGGGGTCAGACCGCCTCCGCCAGCGCTGCCATCCGATCCAGCGGAATCACCTCGCTGACCTTCTTCTCGCGCGCCTTGACCTCGTTGTACTCGATCGTCGCTTCGCGGACGGCGTTGGCGTTGTAGTCCGGCGTCAGCGTGCCGTTCCATTCCGCGTACCAGCGCACCGTATCCATGATGAGCCGCTCGGGACCAATCCAGTTGTCGAACCGGCCCAGCCGGATCTCGGCGGAGGCGGCGCCCGGCGTCATCTTCGCGTCGTAGCGCCTGCGTGCCTCCACGCCGAGCACCTTGAAGTACTCGGCCATCTCCGCCAGCTCCTTCTTGCCGCCGATCGGGCCGTGGCCGGGCACGAGGATGTCGACGTCCCACCCGATGATGGCGTTGCAGACGTCGATCCACTTCGTGATGTAGCTGTTGTTGGCGTACGGCGCCACCCAGAAGAACCCGACGTCGCCGAGGAACACGATCTTGTGCTGCGGAAAGTAGGCGACGACATCGCCCCAGGTGTGGGCAGGGCCCACGCATCGGAACTGCACCTCGGTGCCGCCGATGTTGTAAACCAGATCGTCCTTGAAGGTCACCGTCGGCGGGACCAGCCGGCGCTCCTCGGCCACCTCCGCGACGCCCGGCGTCGGGTTCCACATCTTCGGCGCGTTGGGCACCGCCTTCAGCACCTCCGCGCGGCAGTACGGATGACTGAGGATCTCGGCGTTGGTGAAAAACTGATTGCCGTTGACGTGATCGCCGTGATGGTGCGTCAGGATCAGACGGCCGAACTGCTTGCCGGTGGCTTTCTGGGCCGCGGCGATGAAATTCCTCGCCGGGACCGGGCCCTGCAGCGCATCGATGGCCACGAGGAAGTCGGGGCCCGCGATCATGCCGGCGTTCGACACGCCTGCGGCGCTGATGCCAGGTCCGCCGCCCTGCATGTACGCATACACGTTAGGCGCAAGCTGCCGCAGTTCGCGGTTCCAGCGGGGCGGCATCGGGTGCCGTGGGTCCGTAGCGGGCGGGGGCGTCGGTTGAACCGCCTGTCCCGCGCCTTGCGCGGCAACCGCGGTTCGTCCCGCTGTGCCGGCGAGCGCGACGGTTGCACCGACGAGGGCTCCGCTTCCCAGTTGAATCGCTTCACGCCGGTTCATAGGCGATCTCCTTCTCAGACCTGCACGGCGCATGATGGGGGGCCCCTGGCCGCGTGTCAAGGCACAAGGCACAAGATCCAGGGACAATCAGACGAGCGCGAATCGCGCCCGAATTGTGCCTCGAGCCCTTGTGCCTGGTGCCTGGTGCCTTGTTAGACTGGAGAGGTGATTCGCACGGTCGCGGTCCTTGGCGCCGGCACCATGGGCGCCCAGATTGCCGCTCACTTCGCCAACGCCGGCGTGCCGGCGCTCCTCCTCGACGTCACACCCGCAGCCGCCGCCGAGGGGTTGAAGCGCGCCAGGGCGCTCAAACCCGACCCGTTCTTCACGCCCGAGACGTCGAACCTCATCACGACGGGCGGGTTCAATGAAGACCTGAAGCGCATCGCGGACGCCGACTGGATCATCGAGGCGGTGGTGGAGCGGCTCGACGTCAAACAGGCGCTCCTCGAGAGAGTCGATGCCGAGCGGCGTCAGGGCTCGATTGTCAGCTCCAACACGTCCGGCATTCCCATCGCGACGCTCGCCGAAGGGCGGAACGACGACTTCCGCCGCCACTGGCTCGGCACGCATTTCTTCAACCCGCCGCGCTACCTGCAGCTGCTCGAGGTGATTCCCGGACCCGACACCCTGCCGGCGGTCGTGGATGCGGTGGTGGACTTCGCCGATCACCGGCTCGGGAAGGGCGTCGTGATCGCCAAGGACTCGCCGAACTTCATCGGCAACCACATCGCGCTCTACGGCGTGTTGCGCATCCTCGAAAAGGTCGCATCGGGCGAGTACACGCCGGAAGAAGTGGACGCGATCACCGGACCTCCGCTCGGACGTCCGAAGAGCGCAACGCTGCGGACGCTCGACCTCGCTGGCGTGGACATCCTCGGCCACGTCGTCACCAACCTGCGCGAGCGGCTCGGTGCGGAAGCGGGCAAGGCGTGGGTGATGCCCGGGTTCGTGACCCAGATGCTCGAGCGCGGCCTCACCGGCGAGAAGGCCGGACAGGGATTCTACAAGCGCGTGAAGAAGGGCGACGGCGAATCGGAGATCCTCACGCTCGATCCCGCAACGCTCGAGTACCGCCCACGGACGTCGGCGCGAATCGGATCGGTCGACGCGTCCGCCTCGATCGCTGATACGCGCGAGCGGGTGCGCACCCTCTTCAACAGCAAAGACAAGGCGGGGCAGTTCCTGCGCGACACGCTGGCACCGACGCTCGAGTACACCGCCAAGGTCGCGCCCGACATCGCTCATTCGCCCGACGACGTGGACCGCGTGATGCGGTGGGGATTCGGGTGGGAGCTCGGTCCGTTCGAGTTGATGGATGCCATTGGCATGAACGGCGCCGCCGCCGGCCGCCCGGCACGCCCCGGCCTCCCGCCGGCGGGCCCTGGCCTCGAGCTGCTGCGCTCGGTCAAAGAACGCACGGGGGTCGTGAAGAAGAACCCGGGCGCCAGCCTGGTGGACCTGGGCGACGGCGTGCTGTGCGTCGAGTTCCACTCGAAAATGAACGCCATCGGCGCCGACACGATCCAGATGCTCCAGGCCGGCGTGAAGGAAGCCGCGCGCAACTTCAGGGCGCTGGTCGTGGGCAACGAAGCGCCACACTTCTCCGCCGGCGCCAACCTGATGCTCGTCCTGCTCGAAGCGCAGGAGGAGAACTGGGACGACATCGACCTCATGATCCGCGCGTTCCAGCAGGCGATGATGGCGCTGAAGTACGCAGACGTTCCGGTGGTGGTCGCGACGCACGGGCTGGCCCTCGGCGGCGGGTGCGAGATCGCGCTCCACGGCGACCGGGTGCAGGCGGCGGCCGAAACCTACATGGGACTCGTCGAAGTCGGTGTGGGCCTCATTCCGGCCGGTGGCGGCACGAAGGAAATGACGATCCGCGCGGTTGAGCAGCTTCCTCCTGGAGCGACCGACCTTCTTCCAGTGATCCAGCGCGGGTTCGAGACCATCGCCTTCGCGAAGACGTCGGCGAGCGGACCTGATGCGATACGGTTGGGCTATCTCCGGGCCGTGGATGGCGTGACAATGAACAAAGAGCGGCTGATCGCCGACGCCAAGGCGCGGGCGCTCCTCCGCGCCGGGGAGGGCTATCACGCCCCGGTCTCCAGAGCGGTGCCGGTGGGCGGAGACGCCGTGCTGGCGCCTCTGAAGCTGGGCGTCCACCTGGCATGGCGGGCCGCCCGCATAAGCGACCACGATGCGCTGATCGGGCGCAAGCTGGCGACGATCATGGCCGGGGGGACGCTGCCTCATCCATCGACCGTCAGCGAGCAGCAGTTGCTCGATCTCGAGCGTGAGGCGTTCCTCAGCCTGCTCGGCGAGCGGAAGACGCTGGAGCGGATCCAGCACACGCTCAAGACGGGCAAGCCGCTGAGAAACTGACCGATATGCGAATCGTTGACGTCGGATCCGGCCCGCCCATCGTCGTCATTCCCGGTATCCAGGGCCGCTGGGAGTGGATGAAACCGGGCATCGACGCACTCTCGCGCCGTTGCCGCGTTCTCACGTTCTCGCTCGCCGACGAGCCGGGATGCGGGGCGCGCTTCGAGCCGACGTCGGGATTCGACTGCTACGTGGAACAGGTGCGCGAGGCGATGGATGCGTCCGGCCTCGAGCGCGCGGCGATCTGCGGCGTCTCGTACGGCGGGTTGATTGCGGCGGCGTTCGCGGCACGCCATCCCGAGCGCGTCGCTTCGCTCGTCCTCGTGTCGGCGATCCCGCCCTCGTGGAAACCGGACCGGCGCGCCGCGTTCTTTCTTCGTGCGCCGACGCTGCTGTCGCCGCTCTTCTGCGTTGCGTCACTGCGCAACTATCCGGAGATTGCGGCAGCCTCCTCCGGGCTGGCGGCCGCCGCCGTGGCGGCGCTGCGGCACGCGTGGAGAGCGATCACGCACATGTTCTCGCCGGAACGGATGGCGCGGCGGGTGCGCCTGCTGGCCAACCTGGACCTGCGCGCGGAGCTTGCTCAGGTGGTGGTGGCCACGCTCGTCGTCACCGGCGACGCGCGGCTCGACCGCGTGGTTCCGGTGCGGTTGACGCGACAGTACCTGGACCTGTGGCCGCACGCGCGCGTCGTAACGATAGAGCGCACCGGCCATCTCGGCCTGATGACCAGGCCGGAGGAGTTCACCAGGATCGT
>DATDHP010000166.1:0-3559 GCA_036521515.1 Vicinamibacterales bacterium | reverse complement strand
CGCAGCGCCTTGGCGTTCGCTTCGGCGGCCTTGCTGCGGTCGGCTTCGGCGGCCGTGGTCTTCTTGACTTCGCGCTGGTAATACTCGAGCGCGCGCACCGAGATGTCATACTGCGACGAGAGCTCCTTGAGCGTAGAGTTCCCCGCGGCCATGGCTTTCTCGAGCGCCTCGAGGTCACCGGCCGCGCGCACGTTCCGGATCTCCTGTTGCCAGGCACTTACGCGGACCAGGTCGGTGTTGAAGCTTTCGGCGTGCTCCTGCGCGGCCCGCTCGTTAATCTTGATCGCCTCGCTGAAGTCGGTGACCTCGCGCCCGGCGGTCTGGCTAGCCTTGGCGAGCACGTCCAGTTTGTAGGCCGCCACTTCGGCCTTGTCCGTCCAGCCCGCGAGCCACGCGATCCCGTCGCCGAGTTTCTCGTCCAGCGAGGTCAGCTCGGCAATCTTGCTGCCGATCTGCCAGCCGGCCATGGCGGCCGAGAAGACGGCGCCGGCCGTGGCGAGCGCGCCCAGTTGCGTCGCGCTCTTGGCGCTGATGTCGCCGAGCTCCCGCAGGGCGTTGATCTCCCGGCCGATACTCACACCGACCGAGGCGAGCAGCTTATCCGCCTGGCTGAGGCCCGTCGCCATCGACGAAAAGGCATTCGTGCTCTGGCCCGACATCTTCGTGAAGGACGTCTCCACGCCCGTCGCACTGCCGGCGAGCGAGCGCACCTCCTTTTCGGCCTTCGTCACTTCGCGGTGGAAGGCGTCGAAGTTGGCTTCGAAGGTGGCGTCAATCGGCATGCGCGTGTTGCTCGATCAGGCCCGTCACGAGCCGTTCATAGACCTCGACGGGCAGCGCCTGCACGTCGTCCCACGTCCAGCCCATCAGCCGGCAGATCATCAGGTCCCCATCAATGCGGGTACACCAGTCGGGATCCTTTTTTTTTGCGCGCGCTCCTCGTGCATCGCGGCCCGGTGCGCATCCAGGGCCGCGATGATTTCCTCGCCGGTGGGCTCGTCGAGCGCCCGCAGCGTGTCCTCCGTCACCGGCTGCGGCCGGCCCTCACTATCGACAAACGACCAGCCGACGATGTAGCTCAAGGCCTTGCCGATCTGCACCCGCGCCACGTGCAGCGACGACTCCCCGCCGCCGGCCGGCAGGGATCGCACGATGCTGGCCAGGGCGTCCTGCTGTTCGCCCCAGGTGAGCACGCGCCGCACGTCGAGGAAATCGCCCTCGGAGAGCGGCAGCCGCACGATGTTGGTGGCGCGATCGACGAACCGGCAGCGTCCCATGGCTCTACTCCTGTGCCCACGGCCCCAGCGTGGCCCGGAGCGTGGTCTCCGTCCCGGTGATCGTCTCGATGGGCCAACGCCAGGCGCCCCCGGCGACGGGCGCAATGAACGCGAGCGGGCGCTGCGTCAGCTGGAAGCGATCGGCGCTCATGAACGTGGCGACGAGCTCGAGACCGCCCGCCGCGAGCGGCGTAATCGTGTAGGCTGCGACCTCGGCGGCCGTCCCGTACGCCCCCCAGCGGACGACCCCGCGCACGCCGCGGATCGCCTGCAGCTGATGCGGCACCCGCGGCTAGGCCGCCGGTTCCCAGGTCCAGACGCCGGCGCCCACGAAATTGCCAGTCACGGTGACAGCCCCGCTGGAGGTCACCTCCATGGAGCAATCGAGATAGGCCGGCCCGGTCCAGTGATAGGTCGGCGCCGTGCTGTCCGGGACGAGCTCGAGTGTCACCGGCGTGTTGCTCAAGGCGGCCGTGAAGAGCGCCGGACTGCTCACGCTGGAATACCAGCCGCCGAACGTCCCCTTGCAATCCGGCAGGCCCAACACGTATTGCTTCACGTTGTCCTGAAACGCCGTGACATCGACGGTGTCTCGCGTGCGATCGAGCGTCCACGCGTTGAGATCCGCGACAGGGACGGGACTGGTCCCGCCGGCCGGATCCATTTTGAACTGCCCCTTGCTGCCATGTATGCGTGCCATCGTGCTCCTCCCCCGTTCACCCCTATGAGTCCCCGCGACCGCGGCTCACACTGGCCTCCGCAGCGCATAGTGGTCGGCAATCTCCGTCGCTGTCAGCGCCCGCGGATAGATCGCCACATCCTGCAGGCGCCCCAGCCAACCGACCGTCGCATCGGCCGCCTGCCACCCGATCGTCAGCGGCCCATTGCCGACGGCCAGCGCCGGCACCGCCCAGTCCCCGGCCTGTACGGCCACGCCATCGACGTAAGCCGTGCACGTCGTGCCGTTGTGCGTGATGACGACATGGGTCCACACATTGAGCCCCACAAAGCCATCCTCGAGCGCCCCCCCTTCCGCCATGGCGGCGACGAGCCAGGGTTGGAGATAGCCAGCGGACTGATCGAGTTGCAGTCGGACGCCTCCGGCCGTGCTGATATCGCTGGCCAGGACGGTGTACGAGGCCCAGTCGGGCAGGACCGCTGGACCCGTCGGATAACACCATGCTTCGAGCGTGAAGCCCTCGGGACAAGGCGGCAGCGCCGGACAGTCGATCCGCCCGGTGCGCGCGGCGCCCCAGTCCACGCTGGTCTGCCCCGCGCCCACGCCGGGCGCGCCGAGCGTCACGTCGCCGCTGATGGTGCCGTGGCGTGTGCCGGCCGCGTCCTCGGCCGTCGTGCCCGTCGTCTCGCTGAGCGGCCAGTAGGCGAGCGCGCCATCCGCGAGCACGCGCGTGCGATAGGGATCGACGGCCGGCGCGTCGTGCGGACTCATCGCCACGTAATAGACGCCGCCGCGGTAGTACCAGAAGACATCGCCCGGCGCCGTCATGTCGGGGTCGCCGTTGCGCACGCGGCGCTCGCGTTCGACGAGCATCGAGCGGTAGCCGGTAGCCGCCAGGTCCTGCCGGTGGAGCACGACATCGATGCGGGCGGCGGCCGTCCGGACGGCGCTGTTGGCGGCGGCGACCGCCGAGGCAATGCGCGGATCGGCCAGGGCGACGGCCTTGACCTGGTAGCGCAGCTCCTCGAAGGCGCGGCCATCGAACCCGTTCGTGTCCTCGGCACTCGTCTGCGTCACGAGCACGAGCCGCGTCGAATCCGCCGGCCCCTGGTCCATGTAGACGCCGTTTGGCATGACGGCCAGCAGCTGGGCATCGTTCTGCAGCTTCATCACCAGCGCCGCGTCGATGTCGGAGGTATCGGCCATCAGCCCTGCACCAGAAACCCGTGCCGCCGCAGCATCGCCTTGAGCAGCTCGAAGGCGGCATGCCGATGCCGGTCCCCGGTCGGAATCGCGATCTGCACGCGCGGCGTGCGTCCCCACATGCGCCCGCGGTTCGCCCGGTTGAACCGACGCCCCAGGCGGTCGGTGCCCGTGTACTCGCGAAACTCCGTCCCCAGCTCGAACAGGTGCGCATGCCGGGCGGCCACGCGCGCGACATACGCGGTCCCAAACTGGCCGCGGCTGGGCGGCACGGCCTCCACCTGCACGGATTCCTGAAGGTTGCCACTTTTCCGATGCGCGCCATATTGCGATCGAATCGCCACCACCGCGGCGTTCGCCTCGCCCTCGAGAATCCGCTCGGCTTCGCCGACCAGCGTCC